>JAIXSD010000638.1 GCA_027484885.1 Rubrivivax sp. | reverse complement strand
TGTTCGACGAGGCCGTGCGCGCCGGCGCCCGCGGTTTCCTGCTCAAGGCCATCAGCACCGACACCCTGGTGCAAGCCCTGCGCGATGTGGCCGAGGGCGGCACCGCCCTGCGCCCCTCGTTGACCACCCGCATGGAGCGCCCCGCCAGCACGGCCGAACGCGCCTTCCTGGCCACCGAACAGCCCGATCCGCTCTCGCCCAAAGAGCTGCAGGTGCTGCGCCTGGTCGCCAGCGGCCGCAGCAACACCGAAATCGCCGCCTTGCTGGGCAATAGCGAGGGCGTGATCAAGAACCACTGCTCGGCCATCTTCTCCAAGATGGGTGTGCGCGACCGCACGCAGGCGGTGCTGCGCGCGATCGATTTGGGTTGGATCTGAAACCCCGGGGCTGAGTCGCACCCGGTCCTGCCGCTAGGGCTCGACCGGGCGGCCGAGGTGTAGCACCCAGTAGCGGTCATAACGTCCCGGGCCGACGACACAGGCCAGGCCGGCATCGATGAACTCGGCCTGCATCAGGTTTTCGCAGTGCGTGGCGCTCAGGGTCCAGGTGGCCAGCACCTCGTCCAGGCTCTCCTGACCAGCGGCCAGGTTCTCTCCGGCGCGGCGCATCACATAGCCGCTTTGATGAAAGCGCTGGCGCAAGCTGCTGCCCTTGAGCCCGAGGTGGCTGATCTGGTCGCCTTGCGAAAGCTCGCTGGCAAAAGCCAGGGCCGAGGCCTCCAGCCGGGCATCCCAACGCAGGGCCGGCGCAGCCGGCACTCGGTGGGCGCCGCAAGACTGAGCCTGGGCACGGAAGGCATTGAGCCGCGCCAGCTCGGCCCGAAGCTCCGCCGCGCCGGGGCAGGATTTCGCCGCCCCCGCTTCGGCCGCCTGGGCCAAGGCCAGGCCCAGACCCGCCAGAGGCAGAAGCAAGCTCAATCGCCCGAGCCAACGCCTGGCGCTGCGTGCGTGAGGAGAGAAAAAGTGCAGGCGTTTCATGGGCGTGCGCATCCTACCCAATCCCAGGGCTGCCTCGAGCGACTAAGCTGGAAGCTCCTCAGCTCGGAGCCCGCGATGAAACACCGCCTGTCTTTCGCCCCCTTCTCCTCAAGCCGGCCGCGCGCCCGGCAACTGGCCCTGCTGATCGCCCTGCCCCTGGCCCTGCTGGCCGGCGCCTGCAGCAGCGCCCCCGCCAGCCACACCGCCAGCCAAAAACCCACCAGCACGCCCGAAAGCCAGCGCCTGCTGAAATCGCTGGAAGCCGAGATCGGCGAGGCGCGCTGCAGCAGCGATGCCCAATGCCACAGCCTGGCTGTCGGCGCCAAGGCCTGCGGCGGCCCGGAGGGCTACCGCGCCTGGTCCAGCCAGCACAACGGCGATGGCAAGAAGCTCCAGGCCCTGGCCGATCAACAGGCCGCGGCACGCCGGGCCGAGCAAAGCCAGGGCGGCATGATGTCCAACTGCGCGATCGAACCCGACCCCGGCGCGCGTTGCCAGGCCGGGCGCTGCGTGCTGCGGCCCCGCGCGGCAGCCGGTGCCGCGGCCATGTGAACACTCGGCGCGACGGTCGCCAGCACTCAGCGCAGGGGCAGGCCGTTGTTGTCCAGCATGGGTTCGCTGGCCGCGGGATCGGGCGCGGCCGCGCCGTCTGGGCGGGCGCGGAAGACCCAGTCGCTGGCCTTGGCCAGGGGGAGGCCATCGGGCCGGCTTTCGCGCAGCAGGGCACGCTCCGAGCGGCTGTGCACGGCGCTGAAGCGCTCGGGCTGGCCCGGCTCAGGCACCAGCACCCAATCGGCCTTGCCGGTGAAGGGGTCCACATAGGCCCGGCGCAGGTGGTGGCGCGGCTTGACGCCACGCCGGTCCACCAGCAGCTCTTCCAGCGTGCGCGGGTACTGGGCCTGGTTGCCGCCGGTGACCTTGAGATAGCTCTGGATGGCACGGGCGATCTCTTCGCCGCGGAACTGCAGCTCGCGCTCACGCTCACGCTGCGCCGCCGTGCTCCAGGCCTGGCCGAGCGCGGCCAGGGCCGCGGCCGTCAGCGCCACGAAGAACAGCAGGCCCAGGTAGGTGAAGCCGCGCGAGGCGCGCTGGCGAGCAAGGCCACGCATCAACAAAAGCCCTCCCAGCCAGGCACCCGGCTCACCAATCGGCAAACAGCCGGCCATCGCTGGCCCGGCCGGCGGCGCCGCTGCGCACATCGTAGAGCTGGCCATTGGCCTGCATATCGCCCGGCGGCGGCAGGCTGACCCAGGCCTCGCGGCTGCCGGTCAGCGGGTCTTCGGGGATCTCGCGGATGTAGCGGGCCGTGGCCAGCTCTTCCAGCGAATCGGGATAACGCCCTTTATCGGCGGCAAACTGGTCGATGGCATCACGCATCACCGTGAGCGAGCTGCGCAGCGCGGTCTCGCGCGACTTCTGCAGGCTGTTGAAGTAACGCGGCGCTGCGATGGAGGCCAGCAGGGCGACGATGGCCATGACCACGATCAGCTCGATCAGGGTGAAACCACGGGGACGGTGCAAAGGCTTCATGGCGCGAACTCACTCACCAATCACGCAAGCGTGTGCCGTCGAGCGCGCGACGGTCGGAGCGGGAATAGACATCGAACACATCCTTGCCCGAGCGCGGCTCGTCGGGCGGGCTGTCGGCCGCGCGCAGGCCCCAGGTGTCGGCGGCCGGCAGGGCCGGGTCGGCAAAGGGGTCGCGCGGCAGGCGGCGCAAAAAATAGAGCTTGCGGCTGTCGGGCGTCTTCACATCGACCACGCCCTTGACCAAAGACTCCAGATCGGGCGGATAGCCGCTGTCCTCGGGGCTGCTGCGGATCTGCCCGCCCTCGACCGCCTTCTTGTAGGCATCGAGTGCGCCGCGCAGCTGGCGCAGGCCCGAACGCAGCTCATGCTCGCGCGCGCGCTGCACCGACATCTCCAGCAGCGGCCGCGCCGCCGTGGCCAGCACGGCCAGCATGGCCAGCACCACCAACATCTCGATCAGCGTGAAGCCACGTCGGAGCGGTGTTATGGGCATGGCGGCGTTCACAGCGGGCTCTCAAGCAAGGTGGACGGGCGCGCTCAGCGCGCGGCCTCCACGGTCACCAGGCCCGAGCCTTCCAGGCGCACCGAGCTGCTCTCGCCGTTCGGGCCGGTGGCTTGCACGCTGCCCAGCTCGATGGAGGTGACCTTGCCGGTCGAGGCCGGCAGGGCGCGCATCACGAACACCTTGTCGCCGCGCGCGGCCAGCTCCACCGGCAGGCGGCCCGGGGTGGTGCCGCCCTGCATGGACTGCAGCAGATTGGCGTCGTACTCGAGCTCGCCGCGGATGCTGAGGCCCGACTCGTTGCGCAGCGTCACCGAGATGGTGCCGCCCGGCGT
>JAIXSD010000627.1 GCA_027484885.1 Rubrivivax sp. | reverse complement strand
GGCGATGTGAGGCGCCGGCGTGGTCGAGGCCACCTCGCTGGTTCGCAGCAGGCCGTAGACGATGAAGGGCTGGCGGCCGATCTCGGTGACATACCAGCCGGACACGGTGGCCAGCCAGCCCGAGAAGGCCATGCCGCTCAGACCCCAGAGCAGGGGCCGCGGCAGCTGCTCGGCCACCCAGGCGCGGCGGCGGTACAGCCACAGGCCCGCCCAGCTGAAGGCCAGCATCAAGACGCCCGTACCGACCATGATGCGGAAGCCGAAGAACAGCGGCGCCACCGGCGGATGCGCGCCCTTGAACTCGTCCAGGCCGCGGATCTCGCCCTCGGCTTCGTGGGTGAGGATCAGGCTGGCCAGCTTGGGGATGCCGATTGCAAAGTCGTTGCTGCGCGTCTTCTCATTCGGCCAGGCGAACAGCAGCAAGGGCGCGCCGCGCTCGGTCTGCCAGACGCCTTCCATCGCCGCCACCTTGGCCGGCTGGTGCTTGAGCGTGTTGAGCCCGTGCATATCGCCCACCAGGATTTGCAGCGGGATCAGCACCGCGCCCAGCGTCAGCCCCACCCGCAGCACGCGGGCGGTGCTGGGCTGGCTCTTGCGCTTGAGCAGCTGCCAGGCGCTCAAGCCGGCCAGCAGAAAAGCCACGGTCAGGCCCGAAGCCAGCAGCTTGTGGGCCAGGCGATAGGGGAAGCTGGGATTGAAGATCACCTCGGCCCAGCTCAGCACATGAAATTCGCCATTGATGATTTCGAAACCCTGCGGCGTCTGCATCCAGGAGTTCAGGCTCAGGATCCAGAAGGCGCTCAAGCTGGTGCCGAAGGCGACCAGAAAGGTCGCCGCCAGATGCACCCGCTCGCTGACCCGGCCATGGCCGAACAGCATCACACCGAGGAAGCTGGCCTCCAGGAAGAAGGCCGTCAGCACCTCGTAGCCCAGCAGCGGCCCGGCGATATTGCCGGCCCGCACCATGAAGCCCGGCCAGTTGGTGCCGAACTGGAAACTCATGGTGATGCCGCTGACCACGCCCAGCGCAAAGCTCAGCGCAAACACCTTGGTCCAGAAGCGGTAGGCGTGGAGCCAGGCCTCCTGATGGGTGCTCAACCAGCGCCAGCGGAAGAACAGCAGCACCCAGGCCAGGGCGATGTTGATGGTGGGAAAGAGGATGTGGAAGGTGATGTTGGCGGCGAACTGCATGCGGGCCAGCACCAGGGGATCGAGGCTGTGCAAGGCGTCCATGGCTCAGGCCTCCCCGGACTTGCCGCTGACGGCCCGGCTGATACGGCCCGGCAGCTCCAGCATCTTTTGCACCTTGGAGCCCATCTTCATCAGCTGGCCCAGGGTCTGCGAGTCCATCTTCTGCACATCGTCGAACCAGGTCGTCATCAGCTCGATCAGGTCGTGCATGCCGCGCATGCGTTCCTGCGCCACGCGGTCCTCTTCGCAGGTCGGCGCCTCCAGCAAGGCATTGCGCAGCATGGACAGGGTCGGTTCGATCTCGCGGCGGCGGCGCTCCTCGGCCAGGGTGCGAAAGATCTCCCAGGCATCCGACGGCGCCTCGAAATACTCGCGCCGGTCGCCCGGCAGGTGGCGCAGGCGCACCAGACGCCAGGCCTGCAGCTCTTTCAGGCCCATGGAGACATTGGAGCGGCTGAACTCCAGGTTCTCGGCGATCTCGTCGGCATTGATGGCCTGAGGCGAGACAAAAATCAGGGCGTAAATCTGCCCGACGGTGCGGTTGATGCCCCAGCGGCTGCCCATTTCCCCGAAATGGGCCACAAAACTTCGAACCAGGGGACTCATGGCTTGCATGGCGGTGTGTCCTTGCGCCAGCGCAAAGCCGGCGTCTTTGGAGGGTGGAGGAATTTGATCTGCTTCAAGATTTTGCTGAATTTTCAAGAATTCCTGAAAATTCAGCAAGTCCACAAGTCCTTGACCGTGCGAGCAGCGAGGTTGCTGCGTCATGGCGGGCGCCAATAATGCAAGCCAGCCCGGCTTGACCCAAGGCCCCGCTCGGCAGACCTTTCACTGGCCAACACCACACACCCACCCGCTCGCCATGCCACGCCGACACCAACTGCTTCTTTCCCTGCTGCTGCACGGCCTGCTGGCCCTGTGCGCTGCGACGCCCGCCGTCGCCAGCGATGCCGCGCAGCGGGTGCAGATCGCCAGCCTGCCGCAGCAAGACGGCCAGCCCCTGGCCCTGAGCGGCTATTGGTTTCCGGCCGCCAGCAGCACCGACACCCAGGCGCAGCCGGCCGTGCTGCTGCTGCACGGCTGCGGTGGCGCCCTGGGCCGGCGGGCGGACGAGTTGTCCGAGCGCATGCAGAGCTACCGGGCGCTGCTGAACCAGGAAGGCTGGCATGTGCTCGTGCTGGACTCGCTGAGCCCGCGCGGCGAGCGCGAGCTCTGCACCCAGCGCATGGGCAGCCGCCAGGTGACGATGCGCGAGCGCCGCCGCGACACCCTGGGCGCCCTGCAATGGCTGGCCGCCCGCCCCGAGGTGGACCCGGCACGCATCGCCTTGCTGGGTTGGTCCAACGGCGGCAGCACGGTGCTGGCCAGCACGGCCGCCGACCAGGAGGAGGTGAAAGCCACGCCCATCAAGCCGCGCGCCGCCGTCGCCTTCTACCCGGGTTGCGAGGTCGAACTCAAGCGCGGCTACCGCGCCCAGGCGCCCTTGCTGATGCTGCTGGGCGCCGCTGACGACTGGACGGCCGCCGCGCCTTGCGAAGCCTTGGCCGCCCAGAGCCGCGGTCAAGCTGGCGCCGCCAGCGTTCAATTCCAGACCTACGCCGGCGCCTACCATGGCTTCGACACGGCTGCGCCCGTGCGCCTGCGCCGCGAGGTGCCCAATGGCGTGAACCCTGGCGCCGGCGTCCATGTCGGTGGCAATGCCCCAGCCTGGGCCGCCTCGCGCGAGGCCATGCTGGGCTTTTTGCGCGAGCAGCTGAAATGACGACAACGATCACGATGCCCAACCTAGGCGCCTGCCCCGAGCTGCACAGCCCCCGCCTCCTCTTGCGGGCGCCCTCCCCCGCTTTGTGCGAAGCGGTGCGCGATTTCCAGCTGCGCAATCGCGAACACCTCGCCCCCTGGGACCCGCCCCAGCCGCCCGACTTTCTGGCGCCCGAGGTGGTGCTGGCCCGCCTGCAGCAAGGCGCCGAGGAGTTTGCCGCCGGCAGCGCCCTGCGCTACTGGTTCGCGCGCCGTGAAACGCCGGCCGAGCTGATCGGCCAGATCGGCATCTCGCAGCTGACACGGGGCCCTTTCCAGAACGCCAGCCTGGGCTACAGCCTGGATGCCCGGGCCCAAGGCCAGGGCCTCATGCACGAGGCCTTGCAGGCCGTCATCGCCGAGCTCTTCGGCCCGCGCGTGCGCCTGCACCGGCTGCAGGCGGCCGTGCGGCCGGAGAACCGGCGCAGCCGCGCTGTCCTGCAGCGCCTGGGCTTCAGCCCGATTGGCCTGAGCCGCCGCTACCTTTTCATCGCCGGCGCCTGGCGCGACCATGAGCTGTTTGACCTGGTGAACCCGGACTGGCCGGAAGACCAAGCGCCCTGATCACGCCGCAGCAGCGTCCAGCCGGGCAGGCGCGTGACACGCCCCGTTCGGCATCGCGGCGCGCTGCCGCGAAACTTGCTGGCTTATTTTGATAAATTATTGTTTTACAGAAATTTATCAAGAGAGAATGCCGGCCATGCGCAGCGACACCGAAGCCCAAACCTTGCCCCGCCCGGCGGCC
>JAIXSD010000095.1 GCA_027484885.1 Rubrivivax sp. | reverse complement strand
GCTCAGGCGCCGCACCAGGGGCAGGCCGCGGCTCTCGTGGCCGATGTGGCGGGGCAGCACATCGGCCGGGGTCAGGCCCTTGCCCAGGTCGTGGCAGAGGCTGGCGTAGCGCACGGTCATCGGCGCCTGCTGGCGCGCGCATTGCTGCAGCACCATCAGCACATGGATGCCGGTGTTCACCTCGGGGTGGTGGGCGGGCGGCTGGGGCACACCGAACAAGGCCTCCAGCTCGGGCGCCAGCCGGGCCAGGGCGCCGCAGTCGCGCAGCACCTCGATCATGCGGGCCGGCTGCGCCTCCATCAGGCCTTTGGCGAACTCCTGCCAGACCCGCTCGGCCACCAGGGCATCGACCTCGCCGGCCGCCACCATCTCGCGCATCAGGGCCAGGGTTTCCGGCGCCACGGTGAAGCCCTCGAAACGGGCGGCGAAGCGGGCCAGGCGCAGGATGCGCACCGGGTCTTCGGCAAAGGCGGGCGAGACATGACGCAGCACCCGCGCAGTCAGATCGCGCTGGCCGCCGTAGGGGTCGATGATCTGGCCGCTGGCGTCCTGGGCCATGGCGTTGATGGTGAGGTCACGCCGGGCCAGGTCTTGCTCCAGCGTCACATCGGGCGCGGCATGAAAAGCAAAGCCGTGGTAACCGGGCGCGGTCTTGCGCTCGGTGCGGGCCAGGGCGTATTCCTCATGCGTCTCGGGGTGCAGAAAAACCGGGAAGTCGCGGCCCACGGCCTGGTAGCCGGCCGCGCGCATGGCGGCCGGGTCGGCGCCGACCACGACCCAGTCGCGGTCCTTGACCGCCCAGCCGAGCAGAGCGTCGCGCACCGCGCCGCCGACCAGATAGGACTGCATCGTCGTCATGGGCAGGCTCAGGGCTTCGTTCGGTAGGGCTCGTCTTCGGCGATGAAGTCGCGCTCGGCCACGGCGTCGGCCACAAAGGCCTGCACCGCCGGGTGGGCTTCGATCGCCTGAACATAAGCGCTTGCCGCAGCGGACAGAGGCAGACCGTAGCGCGTGACGCGCATCACCACAGGCGCGAAGTAGGCATCGGCCGCGCTGAAGGCGCCGAACAGAAACGGCCCGCCGCTGGCGGCCAGGGCCTCGCTCCAGAGCGCGTCCATGCGGGCCAGGTCGGCCTTGAGCTTGGGCTCGGTGGCCATCAGGCGTGCACCCACGGCCTGCAGTTCGGCGTCGATGTTCATCGGGCAAAAACCGCGCAGGGCGCTGAAGCCGGCGTGCATCTCGGCGCAGAGGCTGCGGGCGCGGGCGCGCTGGCGCGCGTCGCGCGGCCAGATGGCGTGCTCGGGGTGCTGCTCGGCCAGGGTCTCGGTGATGGCCAGGGTGTCCCAGATCACAAAGCCGTCGTCCTCGACCATCAGCGGCACCTTGCCCACCGGCGTGAGCGCGGCCAGAGCTTGGTAGAAGGCCGAGCCGGGGTTGAAGTCAAAGCGCAGCTTCACCTCCTCGAAGGGGATGCCGAAGGCCTTGAGCAGCACCCAGGGCCTCATGGACCAGGAGGAGTAGTTCTTGTTGCCGATGTAGAGCTTCATGGGGTGGGTACTTTCTGACTGTCGGATGGGCTTGCGAAGAGCGCTCAGCTTAGCGAGCCGGGCCGCTGAAACTGAAAGGCAGGCCGCTGATATTCATGCATGGGCTTGATGCGCCTTGCGCATCAATCAATCCAGCGCCTTCCGCTAGCGCCCCGCCTTCATGCGCCAGGCATCCAGGCGCCCGCAGCCTTGTTGCTCGGGGCGCAGATAGTCGGGCGCCACGGCCGCCATGGCGCTGGGCGCGATGCCCAGCTCGGCCAGGCCGGGCAGGGCCGGGCCCGCGGCGCCCGCCACATTGGGTACGCGCATCGAGCCCAGGTTGTCGCGTGACATCAGGGGCTCGCCCGGCATCAGCTCCATCATCAGCGCCTGCGCCCAGGCCAGGGGCGCGGGCAGGGGCAGGATGGGGCGCGGGTGGCCGCTCCAGCGGCCGGCCCGGCGCACGATCTCGGCCAGGCTCAGCACCTCGGGGCCGGCGATCTCGTAGGTCAGGCCAATCGTGGCCGGGTCGGCGATGCAGCGGCGGATGGCGGCGGCCACATCCTCGACCCAGACCGGCTGAAAACGTGCCTCGGCGCCGGCCAGCGGCATCAGCGGGAACAGGGCCTGCAGCTTGGCGAAGAGATTGACAAAGCGATCGCCCGCGCCGAACACCACCGAGGGGCGCAGGATGCTGAGGTCCAGCTCGGGCGAGGTCTGCAGCACCGCCTCGCCCCCGGCCTTGGAGCGCAGATAACGCGATGGGCCCTCGGTCTGCCCGTCGACCGTGGCGCCCACGCCGAGGGCGCTGACGTGGATCAGGCGGCGCACGCCGGCCGCTCGGCAGGCGGCCGCGATCTGGCGCGGCAGCTGCACATGGTTGCGCTGGAACTGGGCCTCGCTGCCCTGCAGGATGGCGATCAGATTGACCACCACCTCATGGCCGGCCACCAGGGCTTGCAGGGTTTCAGGCCGGTGCACATCGGCCTGCAGCACGGTCAGCCCGGGCAGGCTCTGGATGGCCTGCAGGCCCGGTGCATGGCCCAGGCGGCGCGTCGGTACGGTGATGCGGGCACGGCCGCCGTGCGCCTGCACCAGCTGCTCGCAGAGGGCGCGGCCGACGAAGCCGCTGCCACCCAAAATCAGGATGGATGGGGTGCTGGAATCGATGGCGATGATGCTCATGGCAGGGGCTGCTCCTCGGGGACGATGTCGGTGCCTGCGCTGCGCGGGCCGATGCTGCGGCCCAGGCGGGCTTTGAGGCTGCTAGCCTCGGGGCCCAGGCCCAGCAGCTGGGCGTAGACGGCGCTGTTGGTCAGCACTTTTTTCACATAGTCGCGGGTTTCCAAAAAAGGCACGTTCTCGGCCCAGATGGCCGCCTCCAGCACAGGGCCATCGCGCCAGCGGCGTGGGCGGCCCGGGCCGGCGTTGTAAGCGGCCGCGGCCATGGCGTAGGAGCCGCCGAAGTCATCGAGCACCAGCTTCAGGTAGTGCGTGCCGATGCGCAGATTGAAGTCCTGCGTCTTCATCAGCTCGGGGCTGTAGCTGAGGCCAGCCTTCTTCGCCGTCCAGCGCGCCGTGGCGGGCATCACCTGCATCAGGCCCGAGGCACCCACGGCGGAGCGGGCATCGGCGATGAAGCGCGACTCCTGGCGGATCAGGCCGTAGACGAAGGCCGGGTCCAGGCCGGCCTCGCGAGCCTGGCTGAGCAAGGCATTGCGAAAGGGCGTGGGGAAGCGCTGGGCGAGGTCGAACTCCTGGCGGCTGCGGTCGCTGCTGTTGATGCAGCGGTCCCAGAGCTCGCGCTCGCAGGCCAGCTGGGCGGCGGCGCGCAGCTCGCGGTCGTTCAGGCCGCGCAGGGAGAAGTTCCATTCGCGGTTGCCTTCGCTGCGCAGGCCTGCGTTGATCAGCAGCAGGGCGCGGTTCAAGCCCGCATGGGCCTGCGCCTGGCTGCGCTCGGCCGGGCTCAGGGGGCTGGGTGCGGCCGGCAGCGTGGGCGTGAGCCCCAGCTCTTCGGCGGCCAGGCGGCCGTAGTAGTGCAGGCCGGCTTGCGGCGCCTCGGCGATGGTGCGCAGCAGCTTGCGGGCGTCCTCGCGCTGGGCCTCGCCGGCCGCGCCCGGGGCGGCGGTGGCCAGCAGGGCGCGGGCGCGCCAGTAGGGCCAGGGCGGCAGATCGCGGGCTTCGCGCAGCTCACGGGCCTGGCGCGCTTCGCGGGCTTCACGGCCTTCGCGCTGGCCTTCGTCGGCGCCGGTCAGCAGATCCAGGCCTTGCAAGGCCTGGGTCCAGCGGCCGCTGCGCAGGGCGGCGCGCACGATCCAGGCGCGGGTTTCTTCGCTCCACTCGGGCGTGTGCCGGCCTTGCAGCTTGAGCGCACGCTCGAAGTACTCGCTGGCCTCGGGTTGCAGCTTGAAGGCCGCTTGGCGGCCCACCTGGGCCCAGGCCCAGGCCTGCAGATCGTGCGGCAGCTCGCGCTCCCAGCGCTTGCTCAAGCTTTCTGCGGCGGCGCTCGGGTCGGCGGCGGCCAGGCGCATCAGGCCCAGGGTCACCAGCTCGGTGTGCAGGCGCGGGCCGCCGCGTGCCTTGCGCGCCATGTAGCGCGTGGGGTTGTCGAGGATGTCCTTGAGGGCCAGCTCCACCGGCTTGCCCAGCAGGCTGGCCGCTTGGCGCGCGGCCGGCAGCTTGAGCGACTCGACCGAGAGGCGCAGCTTGAGCCAGATGTCGGCCTGGCTGAACTGCTTGTTGTCCAGCCAGGTGCTGGCCAGCAGGCCGCAGCCTTCGCCGGCTTCACGCTGGGCCAGCCAGGCGGCGCGTGCGGCATCGCGCGCCACCGGCCGGCCGTTGAAATGATCGGCCAGCAGGGCGTAGCAGGCGACCTCGCGGTCGTCGCGCATCTGGTAGCGGCTGTGATCGTTGGCGAAGTTCTTCCAGTCGCGGCGGCGGCCCAGTTCCAGCAGCCAGTCGTTGCGCAGCCGGTCTTCGACGTAGGTGCCGGGCCAGCGGGCGTAGAAGGCGTCCAGCTCGGGCTGGGTGGCCTCAGTCAGGCGCTGGCCGATCTGCCAGTAATCGACCCAGGGCGCGAGCGGGTGTTTGAGCTCTTGTGCCGCTGCGCTCAGGGCCGAGAGCCGGGCGCGGTTTTTCTGGCGCAGCGCGTCTTGCGCGTCGAGGATCAGCTCGGGGTTGGCACTGGCGCCGGCTGTGACCGCAGTTTGCGCCCGGGCCGGCATGCCAGTCATCGCCAGCCAGCCGGCCAGCGCAAGGGCCAGCACCAGGGTCAACTGACGTGCGCCTTGCGCCCGGCGATCGGGGGCTTCCCCAGCCTGAGGCCGGGCGTCTGCTTCATATACTGCCAAGAACATGGTCCCACTGCTTTCTTCGGTCTTTTTTGCTGCCATCTCAACGATTCAGGCGGGCCGGATGGCATCGCTGGCCTGAGGAGCCCCGCACATGAGCAACCCCACACCGGCTTCGTCTTCTGTACCCAGCCACACCACACTGTCGCACGAGCGGCCGGCCCTGCGCGCGCAATTGTTGGCCCAGCGCAGCGCCTGGCTGGCCACGCCGGCCGCCCATGCCGCCAGCGCCGCCCTCGGCCAGCAGTTGCGCGAGCTGCTGCGCCAGCTGGCGCCGCAGTGTCTGGGCATCTACTGGCCGCTGGACGGCGAGTTCAACCCGGCCCCGCATCTGCTGAATCTGGCCGCCATGTTGGCCTCTGAGGCCGACACTGAAGCTGACGAAGAGGATGATGAGTTGGACGATGAGGGCCCGGCCGAGCCTTTGCAGTTCGCTCTGCCTTACGCCAACAAATCGCCGCGCCGCATGGACTACCGCCGCTGGGATGGCCCGCTCGACGGCCCGGCGCCGGCGCTGCTGGACGAGTGCGGCATCCCCAGCAGCAAGGGCGGCGTGGTCGTGCCCGATGTGGTGCTGGTGCCCTGCGTGGGCTTCACCCGTGAGGGCTATCGCCTGGGCTATGGCGGCGGCTATTACGACCGCTGGCTGGCCGCCCACCCGGGCGTCACCAGCATCGGCCTGGCCTGGAGCCTGGGCGAAGCGTCCTTTGCCGTCGAGGCGCATGACCAGGCCTTGACCCTGGTGCTGACCGAGCGCGAGGTGATTTCGCCTTGAGCGGCATGACGGAGTGCGCACGCTGATGGACGCGCCGATGGACGCGTTGAGTCGCCGCAGCTGCCTCGGCCGCGCACTGTCGGCCCTGTCTGCGGCGGCGCTGCCGGCATCCTGGGCTCGTGCGGTTGAGGCGGTGCCGGGCGCCATCCAGGCCGCGGTGCCGGCCGATGTGATGGTTGACTACGGCCGGTTTCTGAACCGCCGTGACCCCCTGAGCCTGAGCGATTTCTCCGGCCCGCACTCGCGCCGCGATGTGGTCGAGGTGGTGCTGCTGCACCAGGCTTTGGCCTTGGGCGGCTGGGCCCAGCCGCTGGAGTTTGTGGACATGCCCTCGGGCGAGCGCCTCTTGCGTGAGATCAGCTCCGGCCGCCTGATTTGCAGTGCCACCACCTACTGGGAGCAGGACATTGCTGGCGCTGGCCCGGCCGTGATGCTGAGCCGGCCCATGGTGCAGATGGGGGAGTTCGAGGCCGGGCTGTACACCGTCGAGAGCAACCGTCGCGCCATGAGCGCGCGCAGCCTGGCCGATGTGCAGGCCTTGAGCGTGCTGTCCAACCGCAACTGGGTGGTCGACTGGGCGACGCTGGAGCAGTTGGGCATCCACCGGCGCCAGCATGTCACCAACTGGGAGCTGATGCCGCGCATGATCGAGGCGGGGCGGGCCGATCTGCTGCTGGCGCCCTTCCAGGCCACGCCCGATCTCTCGCTGACCGTGGGCAAGGTGCGCTTGGTGCCCATCCCCGGCCTCAAGATCAGCCTGCGCGGCACGCGCCACTACCTGCTGGCGCGCGAGCACCCGCAAGGCTTCGGCCTGCGAAGCGCGCTGGACATCGGCCTGCAGCGCCTGCTGCAGCAAGGCGTGGTGCGCAAGGCCTACACGCAGTCGGGCTTCTTCAATGCCAAGACGGCATCCTGGGCCCGGCTGTAGCCGGCCTCAGGCTTCGGCCGGGGTATCGGTCGCGGTATCGGCCACGGTATCGGTCGGTGTATCCGCCTCGCCAATGTCCGCCCGCGTCTGCGCCGCCTGCGCGCTGATCCAGTCGCAGAACTGGCGCACTTCGGTGCGCTCGCGGCTGTGGCGTGACTGCAGCTGCCAGTAGGAGATGGGGCTGCTCATGCGGCCCGCCGGACCGAAGGGCTCGACCAGATCGCCGCGCTGCAGCTGTTCGCTGACCAGGGCCACGCGCGCCAGCGCCACCGCCTGCCCGGCCAGGGCCGCTTGCACCTGCTGGTAGGTGAAGTTGAGGTACATCCAGCGGCGCGGCTGCAGCTCGCCCACGCCATGGCTGCGCAACCAGCGGCGCCAACCCAGGTATTCGGTGCTGGCGCGCGAGTCGTCTTCCTCGGCCAGGCTGTAGGCGGCCAGATCGGCCGGCTGGCGCAGGGGAGGCGCTTCGCCGGCCGCGGCGCGTTCGGCGGCCCAGCGGCCGATGGCCGGGGTCAGGGTCTCGCCAAACAGCCGCTCGGCACTGGGTGGGGTTTGCTCTTTAGAGATGTAGCGCAGGGCCACGTCGAACTCGCTGTCGTCCAGGTCGATCAGCACATCGTTGGCCGAGACGCGGATGTCGATGTCCGGATGCTCGCGCTGGAAGGCTTCCAGCCGCGGGATCAGCCAGAGCGAGGCGAAGGAGGCGAAGGTCGTCACATTGACCACGCGCCGGCCGCGTGACTGGCGGATCTGGCGCACCGTCTGGTCCAGTCGCTCCAGCAGGGGCAGGACCTGGTGGCGCAGCACGGCGCCGTCCGCGCTCAGCTCCACAAAGCGAGTGCCGCGCAGGAACAAGGTGCAGCCGATCTCGTCCTCGAGCGATCGGATCTGGCGGCTGATGGCCGATTGGGTCAGGTGCAGCTCTTCAGCCGCGGCGCGAAAGCTGAGCAGCCGCGC
>JAIXSD010000624.1 GCA_027484885.1 Rubrivivax sp. | reverse complement strand
GCGCAGGGCCAGGCGGGTGCCGATGCGCAGGCGCGCCAGGGCTTGCAGGGGCGAAAAAAACATGGATGCAGGAAATCGAAGGGCTGGGGGATGGGACATCAAAGCCTGGCGCGCCGCAGCCCCGAGAGAACACTCCTGGGGCCGCCGGCTTGGCGCGCCGCCTCAACACTTCATGGCTTCATGGGCTATCGGTCGCTGGCTGCAGAACTTTCGCGGTTCTTTCAGTCGTGGGGCTGCCATTCGCACAGCCTTGCGCTCAGGTGCCGCCCGGGTCTTGGCGCAAGCCCTGAGTCACTGCGATCAATTTGGTTCTAGACTGGTCTTAAATTGGGTGTCGTTTGGTATTTTGTGGCTCGGGGAGGAGGGCAAGATGGATCGACGGCGTTTTCTGGCCCGCGGGGCCGTGTGGCCTTCGGCGGCGGTGCTCGGTGGCGGCTTGCTCGGCGGTCTGTCGGGCTGTGGCGGAGGTGGCAGCGGCAGCATCAGCAGCGTGGTGGAGCCTGCGCCCGCGCCGCCGCCAGCGCCGGGCCCCAGCCCGGATGCCGACTGGGACGCCCTGGCCGCACAAGTGCAAGCCCAGGGGGGCGGGCAAGTCTTGCGGCCCGGCCATGCCAGTTTTGAGACCCGACGCCTGGTCGCCAATGCCCGCTACGACGCCCTGCAGCCCCTGGGACTGCTGCGCTGTGCCAGCGCCGCCGATGTGGCCGCCGGCCTGACCTTTGCGCGCCGCAAGGCCCTGCCCCTGGCCCTGCGCGGCGGCGGCCACAGCTATCTGGGCGCCTCGACCGGGCCGGGCCTGGTGCTCGATGTCGGGCCGATGAACGGGGTCAAGCTGGACGGCGAGCTGGCTGTGGTCGGCGCCGGCGCCACCCTGGCCGATGTGTACGAGGGCTTGATCAGCCAGGGCCGCTGCATCCCCTCGGGCAGCTGCCTGAGCGTGGGCATTGCCGGCATCACCTTGGGCGGTGGCTTTGGGGTGCTGGATCGGGCCCATGGTTTGAGCTGCGACGCCCTGATCGGCGCCACCGTGGTCAATGCCGAGGGGCAGACCCTGGTCTGCGATGCCGGCCGCAACAGCGATCTGTTCTGGGCCCTGCGGGGCGGCGGCGGCGGGCGCTTTGGTGTGCTGACCGAGCTGCGTTTTCAAACCCATGCGGTGGGGCCGCTGCTGCAGTTCAGCGCCAGCTTTGCCCTGGATGATCTGGAGGCGGTGCTGGCCGCCTGGCAGCGCTGGCCGGAGCAGGGCTTGCCCAACTCGGCCTGGTCGCAGCTGGCCCTGTCGCCCCAGGGCGGGCGGCTCTGGGGCTTGGCGCTGGGCGCGCACAGTGACCCGGCGCAGTTTTCGCCGATCTGGCAGGCGCTGCTGGCGCGCATCAACCGGCCCGGCGTGGTGCCGGCCGCCCTGCAGGCGCGCGGCTACCGGGAGGTCATGCTCGGCGATTGCGCCAACCTGAGCCTGGCGCAATGCCATCTGCCGGCGCAGAACCCGGAGGGCCGCCTCGGTCGCGTGGCCATGGCGGCCAGCTCGGATTTTTATGACCAGGCCCTGCCGCCCGAGGGCATGCGCGCCTTGCTGGACGCCTTGCGGGCGCGGCGCAGCCAGGGCTCGGGTGGGGTGATTCTCAATTTGATGGGCGGGGCGATTGCCCAGCTGTCGCATCAGGCCACGGCGTTTCCGCACCGCGCGGCCTTGTTCAGCGCCCAGTACGGGGTGGAACTGCCGCCTTTTGCCGCGCCCTCGGCGGTGGAAGAGGGCGCCCGCTGGACCCACAGCCTGCGCGAGCTGATGCGACCCTGGAGCAGCGGCCGCGCCTACCTCAACTACCCGGATGCCGGCATCGCCGACCCGCTGCCGGCCTACCACGGCAGCCACCTGGCCCGCCTGCAGCAGATCAAGCAGGCGCAGGACCCCGGCGGCTTGTTCAAGACCGTGCAAGGGCTTTGATACCCGGGCTTGGCGCAGGGCGTCGCCGCGGGAGTGTTGGCGGGGGCGAGGCAAAGTTACACTGGGCGCCCTCTGTGGCGACCCAGGGCCGGGCTGAAGCGCATTCCTTGGCGCTCAAGATTGCTTGATTGTTTGCTTGCTTGCTTGCTTGCACCGGCCGGGCCGCCTCACCACTGCTTTGAATGGCATCACCTGCAAACGCGACCATGGCCGGCCTCAGCCCCAAAACTCCCATCCCCACCGAGATCACCGTGCACCAGCAGTCCCGCGTGCTGGAGCTGGCGTTTTCGGATGGTGCGCGCTTTCGCATTCCGTTTGAGCTGATGCGCGTCTACAGCCCCTCGGCCGAGGTGCAGGGCCATGGCCCGGGCCAGGAGGTGCTGCAGACCGGCAAGCGCGCGGTGCAGATCACCGGCCTGGAGCCGGTGGGCCATTACGCCGTGCGGCCGCAGTTTTCCGATGGCCACGACAGTGGCCTGTTCACCTGGGACTATCTGTACCAGCTCGGCGAGCAGCAAACCCAGCTCTGGGCCGATTACGAAGCCCGCCTGGCCGCGGCCGGCCTGAGCCGCGATGCCGACATGGCCGCCCCGGCGCCAGCCGGCGGCCATGGCTGCGCCAGCCACACCCATCACTGAACTGAAGCCTCGCCCCAAACCGGCCCACAAGCTTCAGCCCACCCTTTTCCCGTGAGACCGACCCATCATGAGCAGCACCCATTTCGGCTACCAGACCGTTGACGAACGCGAAAAAGCCAGCCGTGTGCGCGGCGTGTTCGACTCGGTGGCGTCCAAGTACGACGTCATGAACGACCTGATGTCCATGGGCATGCACCGCGCCTGGAAGGCCTACACCGTGGCCGTGGCCAACCTCAAGGCGGGCGATCGGGTGCTGGACATTGCCGGCGGCACGGGCGACCTGTCCCGGGCTTTTGCCAAGAAAGTGGGCGAAACCGGCATGGTGGTGCATACCGACATCAACGAGGCCATGCTGCGCCAGGGCCGCAACCGCCTGCTCGATGAAGGCCTGATCCTGCCGACCAACCTCTGCGACGCGGAAAAGCTGCCCTACAAGGCCGGCAGCTTCGACCTGGTCAGCGTGGCCTTTGGCCTGCGCAATATGACCCACAAGGATGTGGCCCTGGCCGAGATGTGCCGCGTGCTGCGCCCGGGCGGCCGCCTGCTGGTGCTGGAGTTCTCCAAGGTGGCCGCGCCGCTGCAGAAGCCCTATGACTGGTACTCCTTCAAGATCCTGCCCAAACTGGGCCAGATGATTGCGGGCGACGCTGAGAGCTACCGCTACCTGGCCGAGTCCATCCGCATGCACCCGAGCCAGCAAGAGCTCAAGGCCATGATGAAGACGGCCGGCTTCGGCCATGTCGATGTGCACAACTTGAGCGCCGGGGTGGTGGCTCTGCACGTCGGTATCAAGTGCTGATCTGACGCGGCTCTGAAAACCCGCAGGTATTGCCTTGGTGTGCGATCAGCGCCCGGCGACGCGGATTGTCATAAACCGAAATGAAACAGTGCGGCCGGCTGGATGACAGCCGCGCGAGGGTATTCCCTTGGCCGCCGATTCAATCTTGTGCATGGCCCCGAAATACCGCGGGTAAACCGTGAGGGCCGCCCCCTTGATTGCCGGTTTCCCGGGGGGTGAATTGTCATTTTCCAAAGTTACACTCGCTCGTCCCAGCGTGGGCGAGGTAGCTTGCTGCGCTGCAGCATCAGTTTTGGGGCCCCGGC
>JAIXSD010000713.1 GCA_027484885.1 Rubrivivax sp. | reverse complement strand
TTGCCGCCGGCTTGCAGATCGGCGCGCAGGGTGGGCACTTGCTGGTCGTTGGCGCGCTCGTAGCTGAGGTCGGCAGCCAGCTCCATGCCGGCCTGGCTGCCGGGCAGCAGGCGCAGCCGTGCCTGGCCGCGCGGTGCTTGGGCCAGCAGGCCGGCGTTGCTTTGCTGGGCCGGGGCCTGCAGGTCGGCGCTGAGGTCCAGATCCAGGCGGGCGCTGGGGCCGGGCGCATTGGGCCAGAGGCGGCGCAGCTCCGGCACCATGCCGCGGGCATTGGCCTGCAGCTGCCAGCCCCCGGCCAGGCTGCCGGGGCGGCTCAAGGCCAGCTTGGCGCTGCCTTTGAGCTGGGCTTCACCGGCCTGCATCAGCAGTTCCTGCAGGTCCAGTCCTTGCGCTGACGCGAGCGCGCTGGCTTGCAGGCGCACCGGGCTGTGGGCATTGAGTGGGGCGTTTTGCGGGCTGGTGGCCGCTGGAGCGGCCAGCTGGGCGCGCGCGGCGGCCGGCGTGACCGGGCCCGGCGGCAGCCAGCGGCCTTGCAGATCGGTTTGGATGCGCAGCTGCAGCGAGGCCGCGCCGGCCCTGGCCTTGGCCGCGTTCGGGGCGCTGCTGCTGTTGCTGGCGCTGTCGAGTTCCGTCAGAGCCCGTGTAGTGCTCAGCTCCACCGTGCCCGCGGCCAGCAGGCCGGTGGCGCGCGCGTCCAGGCCTTCGCTGCGCAGGTTCTCCAGGTTCAGCGTGAGCTGGCTGCCGCCCGCGCTGCTGCTCTTGCCGCTGCCGCGCAGGCGGCCAGCGGGCAGGGCGCTGCTGCCCAGCAGCACATCGAAGGCGCGCAGCTGGATCTGGCTGGGGTCCTGGGCCGAGGCTTCGGCGTCCAGGCTCAGCTGGCGCACGGGCAGGCGCTGCTCGTTCCAGAGGCCGGCTGCGTGGTTGGCGAGCTGGGCCTTGATCAGCAGGGCGGGCTGCTTTGAACTTTTCTTGCCGGCCGCACTGTTGTTGGCTGCGTTGTTGTCGGCTTGCAGGCTCACTTGGCCGCTCAGCGCTGTTTTTGGCAGGCCCGACATCAAGGCAGAGAGGTCCAGCTGCTGCGTGTCCAGCTGCAGCTGGGGCAGGGGCCAGGCGGCGAAGGGGCGCAGCTGGGCCTGGGCCTGCAGCTGCTGGTTCTGGGCGCTCAGCGCGGCCTTGAGCTCCAGCTGGGCCAGCGGGCCCTGCAGCTCCAGCTGCGCGCCCCAGGCGGGCAGATCGGCCTGGGCGGCTGATTTCAGGCCCAGGCTGGCCTGCAGGGGCAGGCCGCTGCCGGCGCCCAGCGTGGTGCTGCCGCTGAGCTGCAGCTGGTCCCAGGCCAGCTGCTGGATCTGCAGGCGGTGTTCGGCGCCAGGCTTGCTGTCGGACACCGTGCTCAGGTCCACCCGGGCTTGCAGCCCGCGCACCGGCAGCGGGCTCAAGCTGGGCAGGGACAGGCTGTCCACCTGCAGCTGCGCGATGTGCACGCCCAGGGGGATGGGCAGCTCCTCGGGCACGGGGCTGGGCTCGGCGCTAGGCGCCAGATGCACCGACACCTGGCGGGCACTCAGGCGCTCGACCATCAGGTCGCCCCAGAGCAGGGGCGAGCGGTTCCAGGCCAGGCTCAGGCCGGTCCAGCGCAGATCGTCGATCTCGATGCGGTCCTGGCCGCCGGGGATGGTCAGGCTCAGGTGCTTGGCCGAGAAGTCACCGATCAAGCGGCCTTGCGGCGCCTCGACGGAGAGGCCGGGCACTTGCTGCAGCAGCCAGCGGCTGCCGGCTTCGCTGCCCAGGCCCCACCAGAGGCCCAGACCGGCGCTGCCGGCCAGCACCGGCAGGGCCATCAAGCCCAGCAGCAGCCCACGGCCGCGGCGGGCTGGGGCTGGCTTGGTCACAGGGCGGCCATCGTCAGCAGGGGCGGCAGGCGTGCCGGGTTTGGAATCAGATTCGCTCATGGGGCCAGGCCAGGGTTCGCAGCGTGGGCGCTGATCATCAAAGCGCGATGCCGACGCTGAAATGCAGGCGCCATTTCTGGGTCTCCTGGCCGCGGGCCAGGTCCAGGCGCAAGGTGCCAAGGGGGCTGCGGTAGCGCATGCCGAAGCCGTAGCCGATGCTGGGCTTCAGCTCACGCCAGTGCTGCGCCGCCTGGCCGGCGTCCACGAACACAGCGCCGAGCAGGGCGGGCATGCTGGCCGTCAGACCATGGGCCAGCTCGACGCTGCCGTTCCATAGGATGCGGCCGCCGGTGGCGTTGCCATCGGCATCGCGCGGGCCCAGGTCGTCGAGGCCGTAGCCGCGCACGGTGTCATCGCCGCCGGTGCGAAAGCGCAGTTTTTCGGGCAGGCCCACCTCTTGCGAAGCGAAGACCTGGCCCCACTCGCTGCGGGCGCTGCCGAACCAGCCGCCGGGCAGGGGTTGGTAGGCCTGCAGGCGCACATGGCTGCGCAGGAATCCGCCGTTACGGGCTTCCGAGCTGTCGGCCCGGCCCACGCCCAGCAGCAGGCTGGCGCTGTAGCCCCGGGTGGGTGTGAGCGGGCTGTCGAGCCGGCGGTGGATCCACTGCACATTGGCCGAGGCGGCGCCGGCGCTGATGGTGCCTTGCGGGTCGGTCTCGCGGGCGCGCAGCAGCTCCAGGTAGTAGGTGCGGTCTTGTCGCTCGGTCTCGCGGGTGCGGCCGACGCGGGCGCGCAGATTGACCGTGGTCTTGTTGTCCACCACCAGGCGCTCCAGGAACAGGGCGCCGACATTGCGCTGCATATCGGGCTGCGGGTGCGAGCTCAGCTCCAGGTCGTAGGAGCTGTTTTTCTGGCTGAGCTTGAGCTTGCTGCGCGCGCGCAGGTCCAGGCCGAAGGGGCGGCGGTGGATGTAATCGGCGCCCAGGCGCGGGCCGCTGCCGGTGTCGTAGCCGATGCTGGCGGTCAGCTGCTGGCGTGGCGCCTCGCGCAGCTTGATGTGCACGGGCGCGGCCTCGGGCGGGTCGCTGAGGGGCTGGATGTCGACATTGACGCTGTCGAACAGGGTGGTGCGGACCAGGCGCTCCTGGAAATCCAGCAGCAGCTGTTCGGTGTAGGGCTGGCCGACGCTGAAGCCGGCCAGGCGCTCGACGCTGCTGCGCGGTTGGTATTTCAGGCCCTCGATCTGCAGCTCGCCGAGGCGGAACAGGGGCCCGCTGTCCAGCTTCAAGTCCAGCTCGGCGCTCTGGGTCTCGGCATCGATGCTGGCACTGTGGGTGTCCAGCGTGGCGAGGGGGAAACCTCGCGCGCGCGCCGTGGCCAGCAACTCGTTCTTGGCCTGCGACCAGCGCGGCTGCGAGAAGCCCTGGCCCAGGCCCAGCGACCATTGGCCCTGCAGGCGTTCGCGCAGGGCGGCCAGATCCGCGCCCGCCACGGCGGGCTGGTCCGGTGCCAGGGCGCCGGCGAACTCGATCTGCAAGGTCTTGACCCGGGTCTGCGGGCCGGGCTCGACCTTGACCGTCACCACCACCGGGCTGCCTTCGTTGCGGCTGACCTGCACCTGGGCATTGAAAAAGCCCTCGGTCTCCAGCAAGGCCTGGGCCTGCTGGGGCGCGGCCTGGATCAGGCGGCCCAGCTCCTGGCGGCTCAGGCGCTGGTCTTCGGGCGCGCTGCGGAAGCGGGCCAGATCCAGATGTTCCTGCAGCAAATCGCGCAGATCACCGGGCGCCTCGACCACCAGCTCGTACTCGGCCACCAGGCGCACCGGCGCGGCATCGGCTGCCGTGCCGGGCGCGGCGCTGGCCGGCGGTGTGTCGGGCTTCCAGAGGCTGCTGATCGAGGCGCAGCCGGACAGGCCCGCCGCTGCCAGCAGCAGGGCGCCGTGCAGCAGCCGGGGCAGGGTGTGGCTCATTGGCTGAGCAAACGCATCGCGCCTTCCAGGCCTTGCAGGGACAGGGGGAACATGCGTTGCTGCATCAGGTTCTGGATCAGGGACACGCTCTGGCGGTACTGCCAGACGCCTTGCGGCTCCGGGTTGATCCAGGCGTATTTGGGGAAGGCGTGGGTCAGGCGTTGCAACCATTCGGCGCCGGGCTCTTCATTGTTGTATTCGACACTGCCGCCGGGCTGCAGGATCTCGTAGGGGCTCATCGTGGCATCGCCGACAAAAATCAGCTTGTAGTCACGGTTGTATTTGCGGATCAGGTCCCAGGTCGGGGTTTTCTCGGCGAAGCGGCGGCGGTTGTTCTTCCAGACAAAGTCGTAAACGCAGTTGTGGAAGTAGAAGAACTCCAGGTGCTTGAACTCCGTCTTGGCGGCCGAGAACAGCTCTTCGACGCGGTGCACATGCTCGTCCATGGTGCCGCCCACATCCATCAGCAGCAGCACCTTCACCTTGTTGTGGCGCTCGGGCACCATGCGGATGTCCAGCATGCCGGCGTTGGCGGCGGTCTTGCTGATGGTGTCGCCCAGGTCCAGCTCCAGGTCCGAGCCCTCGCGGGCAAAGCGGCGCAGGCGGCGCAGGGCGACCTTGATATTGCGCGTGCCCAGCTCCAGCTGGTCGTCATAGTCCTTGTAGGCGCGCTGCTCCCAGACCTTGACGGCACTCTTGTTCTTGCTGGCGCCGCCGATGCGTATGCCTTGCGGGTTGTAGCCGCTGTTGCCGAAGGGGCTGGTGCCGCCGGTGCCTATCCATTTGTTGCCGCCTTCGTGGCGCTCTTTCTGCTCTTCGAAGCGCTTTTTGAGCGTCTCCATCAGCTCGCTCCAGCCCATCTTCTCGATGGCGGCTTTTTGCTCGTCGCTCAGCTCCAGCTGCAGATGCTGGCGCAGCCATTCCAGAGGCACCTCCTGGCTGAAATCGCTGAGCAGCTCCACGCCCTTGAAGTAGGCGGCAAAGGCGCGGTCGAACTTGTCGAACTGCGTCTCGTCCTTGATCAGGGTGGTGCGGGCGAGAAAGTAGAAGTCGTCGATGGAGGCAGCGCCCTCGCTGCCGATCACGCCTTTCTCCAGGCCTTCGAGCAGGCTGAGAAATTCCCGCACCGACACCGGCAGCTTGGCCGCCCGCAGGGTGTAGAAAAATTTGATCAGCATGGGAGGAGGGGCAAGAAAAGGTGGGGGGCGCGCGGCGCGGGTGGGGCTTTGATTATCGGTGTCTGGCTTATCGCTTCTTGGCCGCCTTGGCGCCCGAGTCATGTCGGGCCAGCCAGGCAAAGAACTCACCGTACCACTGGCGGCTGTTGCGGGGCTTCAAGATCCAGTGGTTCTCGTCGGGGAACCAGAGCAGGCGGCTGTCCACGCCGCGCGCCTTGAGGGTGTTGTAGTAGGCCAGGCCCTGGGCATCGGGCACGCGGTAGTCCATGGCGCCGTGGATCACCAGGGTGGGCGTGTTCATGTGCTGGGCAAAGCTGTGCGGGCT
>JAIXSD010000290.1 GCA_027484885.1 Rubrivivax sp. | reverse complement strand
ATGAAATCCAGCCATGCGATATGGCGGCGCAGCACACGCTGCTGACGATGACTGACCAAGGGGTTGAACATGCCGTGACGGGAAAACAATTGCCGAGGATTCTTCCTGATCCACAGCCAAGACCCCATCTCCAGGGTCAATGGCAGGTGCAGGCAGGCTGGGCGGCCGCAGGCCTGCAGGTAGAGATGGTCCCACAGGTCGCCGTGCGTGAGGTACTGGCGGCTCTGGGGCTCAAACACATAACGGTGTTGTGCGTGGGTCTGATCAAGGATCTGACTCAGCGCATGCATCTCGGCCAGATGCGGGATCGGCCGCGCCGAATGGGCGTAAGGAAACCAGATCCGATCGACCAGGCCGAAGCCCGAATGGCAATCGACCGCCAGCGATTGCGTGTGGCTGAGCAGCTCGCGCTCCACCAGGTCGCACAAGGCCTGGCTCTCGGCCTGCATCGGCAAGCCCTCGGCACCCCGGTACCAAGGCAGCTTGGCGCTGAGCCGCTGGCCGCCCACCCAGGGCGACGCGCCGGCGCCCGCCTCGACGGGGGCATTGCGCATCAAATCCACACCCTGAGGATTGGCCCGGGTGCCGCGCCAAATACCACCCGGGTTGACCAGGGGCAGGAAAACCACGCGCAAAGACTCCAGCATGCGATGCAGACTGCTGTCCCAGTTCAGGCGCGAGATCAGGCTGGACAAAAAAGCCATCACCACCTCGGCGCCGATCCGCTCCAGCCCGTGAACCCCGCCGAAAAAACCGACCGCAGGCACGGCAGGATCGGGGTTGCCCAAGGTCAGGGCCAGCACCGGCAGGCTGCCGCCGGGCAACACCACATCGCCCAGGTGGTGGCGCTGCAAAAGCGCCCCACCCTGCTGCAGCAAATGCTCCAGCTCCGCCAGCTCGGGCAGGGCTGGTGCAGGCAAAGACAGGCTGCGCTGCGCTGAGGAGGAGTGAAAACCAGGCACCGGACGGAATCCGCTGAGAAAAGACGTTTGGCAACCCGAGCGGGCGCGCGGGAGGCGCCAAGCATAGCCGCTGAATGCCACGGACTCCAGGCCTTGCTGCCGCCGGGGCGCATCAAGCCCGCCAAAGGGCTCAAGCCCGCCGTCACCATTTCTTCATAATGCCGGTTTAGCCTCATCCTCATGGACATGCAGGCCCACACCCCACATACCGACGCCTACACCGACAGCTACACGCCCAGCCTGGGCATGCGCCTGCGTCAACAGCTCAGCTGGCTGCTTTGCCTGCTGGGTGGTGGCATCGAAATGCTGGCCTTGCTGAGGGCACGGCGCGGCCGCTGAAGCCACGCCCGGAACGGCAAGCAAGCCGCCACAGCACCTGAGCTCGCAGCGATTCAGTCCTTGGATTTGGGCGCCGGCGACGGCGCAGGCGCAGAGCCCGCCTCGGGCAACAAGCAGGCCTCGGCGACCTGCAGGTTGTTGTCTCGCGCAAAGTTCATGACGAAGTCCCAGGCCATGGGCTCCAGGCGACGCAGCTCTTCGTTGACGATCACGCATTTGACGCCGTTGATCACCCGCGGCACACACAGCGGTGAATAGCCGATGTAGGCGCCAATGCCACCGCGCGCGCCGCCCGGGCGAAAGCAGGACATGGCGCCCGCCAAACGCTCGGCCCAGTCGCTGGGCCGGAAGGTCCGGCCCTCCAGGGTGAGGCCCTGGATGAAAACTTCGCGCGATTTGGGGGACTGGCTCATGGGTGGGCGACTTCGACGCCGGGCTGGGTGCCAACCCCGCGGCCGCGAAAATAGACGGTTTTACGACAGGCGCTATTGTGCCCTGGATGTGTTGCGCCGCAGCACAGGCAGTTCAGCAAGACCGGACATTCGCACGTGTCAGGCCGGTGTCAGGCCGTGAAGAAAGACCAGGCCTTTAGAATCCGCCGACGTTTCGGGCTGCCGAAACGTCTTCTTTTTTTGCATGCCCCAACCCATGGAGAGTTGATGAACGCCCCCGTTGTCCCGTCTGCTGTTGTGCCGTCCGAACCTCACGTGATGCAAACCTACGGCCGCCTGCCCATCGCCCTGGCGCGTGGTGAAGGCTGCTGGGTCTGGGACGTGAACGGCCGACGATACCTGGACGGGCTGGGCGGCATCGCCGTCAACACCCTGGGCCATGCGCACCCGCGCCTGGTGCCGGCCCTGCAGGAGCAGGTGGCCACGCTGATGCACAGCAGCAACTACTACCACGTGCCGCTGCAGGAGCAGCTGGCCGCCAAGCTGTGCGAGCTGTCCGGCCTGGACGTGGCCTTCTTCTGCAACAGCGGCCTGGAGGCCAATGAAGCCGCACTGAAGATCGCCCGCAAGTTCGGCAACGACCGGGGCAACCACAACCCGGAAGTGCTGGTGTTTGAAGGCGCCTTCCATGGCCGGTCGATCGCCACCTTGTCGGCCACCGCCAACCCCAAGATCCACGCCGGCTTTGGCCCGCTGGTGCCTGGTTTCGTGCGCGTGCCACTGAACAATCTGGCCGCGGTCGAAGCCGCGCTGGACGCCCACCCCAACATCACCGCCATCTTCCTGGAAACCATCCAGGGCGAAGGCGGCATCAACGAAGCACGCATCGAGTTCCTGCAAGGCCTGCGCCGCATCTGCGATCAGCGCGATCTGCTCTTGATGCTGGACGAGGTGCAGTGCGGCATCGGCCGCACCGGCAAGTGGTTCGCGCACCAGTGGGCCGGCATCCAGCCCGATGTCATGCCTCTGGCCAAGGGCCTGGGTTCGGGCGTGCCCATCGGCGCCGTGGTCTGCGGCCCGCGTGCCGCCAAGATCATGCAGCCGGGCAACCACGGCACCACCTTCGGCGGCAACCCGCTGGCCATGCGCGCCGGTGTGGAAACGCTGAAGATCATGGAAGAAGACGGCCTGCTCGCCCATGCCGAAAAGGTCGGCGGCGAGCTGAAGGCCGCACTGAAAGCAGGCCTGGACGGCGTGCCGGGCGTGGTGGAAGTGCGCGGCCAGGGCCTGATGCTGGGCGTGGCCCTGGATCGCCCCTGCGGCGTCTTGCTGCAGCGCGCGGCCGATGCCGGCCTGATGATCAGCGTCACCGCCGAGCGCGTGGTGCGCCTGGTGCCGGCCCTGATCCTGAGCAGCGAGGAAGCCGCCCAGATCGCCGCCATCCTCGTGCCCCTGATCAAGACCTTTTTGTCGGAGCCGCAAGCATGAAGCCCGGCAACGCACTGATGCGCCACTACCTGCAGTTCAAGGATTTCCGCGCCGAGGAGTATGCCTATCTGTTCGAGCGCGCCGCCATCATCAAGCGCCGCTTCAAGAACTACGAGCGCTACCAGCCCCTGGCCGACCGCTCGCTGGCCATGATCTTCGAGAAAGCCAGCACGCGCACCCGCGTCAGCTTCGAAGCCGGCATGTACCAGATGGGCGGCTCGGTGGTGCACCTGACCACCGGCGACAGCCAGCTGGGCCGCGCCGAGCCCATCGAGGACAGCGCCCGCGTGATCAGCCGCATGGTCGACCTGGTGATGATCCGCACCTTCGAGCAGACCAAGATCGAGCGCTTTGCAGCGCACTCGCGAGTGCCCGTGATCAACGGCCTGACCAACGAGTACCACCCCTGCCAGATCCTGGCCGATCTGTTCACCTTCATCGAAAACCGCGGCATGAACCAGCGCGGCATCGTCGATGCCGACTGCCTCAAAGGCCGGGTCGTGGCCTGGGTGGGGGATGGCAACAATATGGCCAACACCTGGCTGCAAGCGGCCGAGATCCTGGGCTTCACCGTCCATGTCAGCACGCCCAGCGGCTACGAGGTGGATGCGCAGGTGGCCGGCATCCAGAACACCGACTGCTACAAGGTCTTCAAGAACCCGCTCGATGCCTGCCGCGGCGCCGACCTCGT
>JAIXSD010000329.1 GCA_027484885.1 Rubrivivax sp. | reverse complement strand
TCGGATTTACTTCTTGGCGAAGCCAGCAAACTTGTTGCGGAACTTCTCGACGCGGCCGCCCAGGTTGTCGATGCTCTTTTGCTGGCCGGTGTAGAAGGGGTGCGATTCGCTGGTGGTTTCCAGCTTGACCAGCGGCACTTCGCGGCCGTCGTCGAGCGTGATGGTTTCCTTGCTGGTCACGGTCGAACGCGTGATGAACTTGAAACCATTGGATTGATCCACGAAGCAAACGTCGCGGTAATTTGGGTGAATGCCGTCTTTCATGAGAGACCTCTCGCTTTGCGCTGACGTGCCGGGAGCCATGTCGCACCATGCGACGCACTTTCCGACAGCGACAAAAACGCGGATTGTAGCAAAAATTTTCAGGGCGACCGTTTGAGGGCGCCCATCGGCCCGCCGAAATCAGCGGACCCGGTGTCCACCGCCGCAGCGTGCTGCGGCCATCCTTGCTTCTGCAGGGACGTGAGAATCAACCGCCTCGACGCATCATGTCGAAGAAATCGAGGTTGTTCTTGGTGGACTTCATCTTGTCCAGCACGAACTCCATCGCCTCGATCTCGTCCATGTTGTAGAGCAGCTTGCGCAAGATCCAGCTCTTTTGCAGGATCTCGGGCTTGAGCAGCAGCTCTTCGCGGCGGGTGCCCGACTTGTTGATCAGGATCGAAGGGTAGACACGCTTCTCGGCCATGCGGCGATCCAGATGGATTTCGCAATTGCCAGTGCCCTTGAACTCTTCGTAGATCACTTCGTCCATGCGGCTGCCGGTGTCGATCAGCGCGGTGCCGATGATGGTCAGCGAGCCGCCTTCTTCCACCTTGCGGGCAGCGCCGAAGAAGCGCTTGGGGCGCTGCAGGGCATTGGCATCCACGCCGCCAGTCAGCACCTTGCCGGAGGAGGGCAGGACGTTGTTGTAGGCGCGAGCCAGGCGGGTGATGGAGTCCAGCAGGATGATCACATCCTTCTTGAGCTCGACCAGGCGCTTGGCGCGCTCGATCACCATCTCGGCCACTTGCACATGGCGGGCGGCCGGCTCGTCGAAGGTGGAGCTGATCACTTCGCCGCGCACGGTGCGGATCATCTCGGTCACTTCTTCGGGGCGCTCGTCCACCAGCAGCACGATCAGATGGGACTCGGGATGATTGGCCACCAGCGCATGCGCGATGCTCTTCATCATCTCGGTCTTGCCGGTCTTGGGCTGCGCGACGATCAGGGCGCGCTGGCCTTTGCCGATCGGTGCGATCAGGTCAATGATGCGGCCGGTGACGTTTTCTTCGCCCTTGAAGTTGTCGCGTTCGAGCTTGAACTGTTCGCGCGGGAACAGCGGCGTCAAGTTCTCGAACATGATCTTGTGCTTGCTCTCCTCGGGCGTCAGTTCGTTGACGCGGTCGACCTTGACCAGGGCAAAGTAACGCTCGCCGTCCTTGGGCACGCGCACTTCGCCTTCGATCATGTCGCCGGTGTGGAGGTTGAAGCGGCGGATCTGGCTGGGGCTCAGGTAGATGTCATCGGTCGACGCCATATAGCTGTCGTCGATGGAGCGCAGGAAGCCAAAGCCGTCCGGCAGCACTTCGAGCACGCCGTTGCCGAACACTTGTTCGCCGGCTTTGGCGCGCTTTTTCATGATCGCAAACATCAGCTCCTGCTTGCGCATGCGAGCGACGTTGTCGATCTCCAGCGCCTCGCCCATCTTGATGAGCTCGGAGACGTGAAGCGCTTTCAGTTCGGAAAGATGCATGGGTGAACACCCGGTAGGTCGTCAGGGTCCTGCCAAGGACCGGGGACTTAAAACTTCAGCGGCAAGCGCACATTGCCCTGCGAGCCACGCCAACGGCACAGAATCAGTCAGCGAAACCGCGAAACAAAAAAACGAGGGAGCTTGGGCGCCGAGTCCACGCGCCAGAGCCGTCGATTCGGCCAGGGCGTGTTGGCAATTCACTGTCGCCGGGAGCCGGGAATCCGAGAGGATTCGATATGTCCCCGGCAACAGATTGGAGAAGATTATAGGTTAGCGTCCAGGAAGGCCGTCAATTGGGCCTTGGACAGGGCGCCGACCTTGGTGGCGGCGAGTTGGCCGTCCTTGAACAGCATCAGGGTCGGGATGCCGCGGATGCCGAACTTGGCCGGCACTTCGCGGTTTTCGTCCACGTTCATCTTGGTGATTTGCAGGCGGTCGCCGTAGTCCTTGGACACTTCGTCCAGGATAGGGGCAATCATCTTGCAGGGGCCGCACCATTCGGCCCAGTAGTCCACCAGCACGGGCTTGCCGGCTTGGATCACATCGGCGTCAAAGGATGCGTCGGAAATGTGTTTGATCAGTTCGCTGCTCATGGAGTGTCCTTGGACGGGGTCTCGGCAGGGCTGCCGACAAAGAGGCCAGACGTGGCTGGCTTGAATGTCGGCGGATTTTGACACAAAGGTTTTGGGCCCGTGGCGGAGGGGCGATGGCGGAACTGCCCGCCGCTTGAGTCCCCTTGCCAGGAGGGCGCCCTTCGTTTCGGCCTTGCCTCGCGGTCCTCGGCGGCGCGGCTGCTAACGTGTAAACCGCGCGGAAATTTTTGGGACTTGGATTTTGGAGGGCGCCGGCTGGGGCGCACTGTTTGGCAGAAGTTTTTAGCGATTCCTCGGGATGGCCGTAAATCCAGGCTAGAATAGCTGTCTTCGTCGGGGCGTAGCGCAGCCTGGTAGCGCATCTGCTTTGGGAGCAGAGGGTCGCGAGTTCGAATCCCGCCGCCCCGACCAAGACCCAATCAAACACCCGTTGCAAGCGCAAGTTTGCAGCGGGTTTTTTGTTTGTGCTCTGGAAAGGTAAGGCGCTTGCGTTTTGACACCGGGGTTTGTGCGCCCTGGGTTAGCGCGACTTCTCCGGCCGCAACTCGAACCACAGAATTGCGCGCGATTGGGCTTGATCGAGCCCGCCCTTCAACATGACTTGATGCCATGGCTATCCAACAACTGACCGAAGAGCAAATCCAGACCTGGACTCGAGCCCAAAAGGACGAGTGGTGGTTCAAGAATGTCTTCCGCGGCGACATGCCGCAACTGACCCTGCGTTCGGCGCTGACGGGCTTTCTGCTCGGCGCCATCCTGGCTGCCACGGCGCTGTATGTGGGTGGCAAGACCGGCATCGGCATTGGCGTGGGTTTGACGGCAGTGATTCTGTCCTTTGGCTTGTTCCGCGCCTTGCATGGCCTGGGTCTGGCTAAGGACTACACCATCCTGGAAAACAACTGCACCCAGTCGATTGCGACGGCGGCGGGTTATGTGGTGGCGCCGCTCTACACCAGCCTGGCGGCCTATATGTTGATCACGGGCCGCATCATTCCCTGGTGGCAGATGATCATCTGGATGGCGGTGACCTCCATCCTCGGTGTGCTGGTGGCCTTCCCAATGAAGCGCCGCTTCATCAACGAAGACCAGCTGCCTTTCCCGGAAGGCCGTGCCAGCGGCGTGGTGCTGGATGCGCTCTACATGGGGGATGCTGCCGCGGGTGTGTTCAAGGCGCGTTTGCTGAGCATGGTGGCCGGTGGCACCGCGATTTACCAGGCCCTGGTCAGCGATGGCTGGATGAAGCTGATCCAGTTCAAGATTCTGCGCATGGACCAGTGGGCCGGCATGAAAGAGCCCTGGCATCTGCATGAGCGCCTGGACACCTACTACTACCAAGCCGCTGCCAAGGCAGAGTGGTGGATCCCCAAGATCCTGGGCACGGATTTCCGCGTGCTGGGCCTGCGCCTGACGCTGGATGCCGCCATGATCGGCGTCGGTGGCCTGATGGGCATTGCCATCGCCACCAGCTGCTTGCTGGGCGCTTTCATCAATTTCGTGATTCTGGCGCCGCTGATGATTCAGCTGGGCGACATTGCTCCGCGTCTCTCGCCGAGCGGTGCGCTCGTGCCCATCTCGCGTGCCGAGATCGTCAACCAATGGTCGCTGTGGTGGGGTGTGACCATCATGGTGGTGGGCTCGCTGACCAGCCTGCTGGCCAAGCCGGAGTTGATCACCAGCCTGTTCAAGGGCAAGAAGAAGGGCGCTGCGGGCCAGGCCACCGGCCCCGATCTGCTGGCTGGCATCGAAGTGCCGCTGTGGATCTCCTATGTCGGCGTGCCCGTGTTCAGCGTGCTGGGTGCTTGGGTCACTCACCTGTTCTTCGGCGTGCCCATGTTCCTGGCCTTGGTGTCTTTGCCCTTGATCTTTGTGCTGACGGTCATCTGCACCAACTCGATGGCCCTGACCTCCTGGACGCCGACCGGGGCCCTGTCCAAGATCACCCAGTTCACCATGGGCGCGATCGATCGGACCAATCCCGCCAGCAATTTGCTGCCGGCCGGCATGACCTCGGAGATTGCCTCCAACGCAGCCAATCTGCTGTCGGACATCAAGCCGGGCTACATGCTCGGCGGCAAGCCGCGCCACCAGGCCATTGGTCACATCATCGGCATCTTCGCGGGCTTGCTGGCCTGTGTGCCGCTGTACTTCCTGCTCTTCTTGCCGGCTGATGCCAATGGCGTGCGTTCGGTGTCGACCCTGGTGTCGGAGCAGTTCGCCATGCCGGGTGCTTTGCAGTGGAAGGGCGTGGCGGAGTTGATCGCTCGCGGCTTCAATGGTTTCCCGACCTCGGCCTTGATCGCCATGGCGGTCGCCGCTATCAGCGCCATCGTGATCGAGGTGCTGCGCATCGTCACCAAGGGCCGCTTCCCGCTCTCGGCCGTGTCCATCGGTCTGGGCGTGGTGCTGCCGCCGGAGTCGGTGTTCGCCATGTGGGTGGGCGCGCTGCTGTTCTGGCTCATGGGCCTGCGCCACAAGAACGTCAACAGCTCCGGCCACCGCATCTGGGTGGAAGGCTGCGAGCCCATCTGTGCCGGCCTGATCTCGGGTGCCGCTTTGATGGGCATTGGCAACTCCATCGTCAACGTGCTGATGAACTGATGCCTCTGGCCGGGCTGGGAGCGCTGTGGCGCGCCTGCACTGGGCCCGTGGCACAATCGCGGCCCCCGGCGCCCTGATTCGGGCGCCGTGCGGGCCGGGTCGGCTTGCATGCCCTCGCAAGCGGCCGCCGAGTTTTTTGATCAAGCAGGTGCAGCACCCGATGACGCTGCGCCTGGCTGACCGACCATAGCTCAACTGGATAGAGCACCCGCCTTCTAAGCGGGCGGTTGCAAGTTCGATTCTTGCTGGTCGGGCCACGCTTTCCACTTCCCCTGCTGTTTGCCTTCCCATTGGACCGTTCGACGCGGTCAGATCGTGGTTTGACGTGGGCATGCGGCGGCGCCAAGTAGAAAGATGTTGATCTTGCGATGTTTCGAATTCCCTCCGCTGTCCTGCGAATCCGTCCTTGTGGTTTTGTGAAACAAAGCTTTTTCGCATGCCGATAAGCGGGCGCCAACGGTGAATTCGCGCTCAATACCGGCGCTCTAGGGTTTACCTGAACCTTGCTATCTTGCTGTTTTGCAAGTTCACGCTGTTTTCCTGCATTTCAGCCGAGAAATCCAGCCCGCAAGGATTGCATCCTGCGCGTTACCAAACGTAAAGTAGAGCTCACAAAACGAGGGAATGGCGGCACCACGATGTGCACGCTGGAGGGGGAGTGAGAGCGGTGCCTGGCGCCGCTCTTGCAACCTTGGGGAATGGCTTGGAGCGCAGTGCAGACACATCTGGGTTTGCGCTTGCTGCGACTCCTTGTGAGCGAGCGGCGTCCTGCGTGGACGCCGCTTTGCTTTTCAGTGCAAGCTGCGCTGCGAGGTGCTGAGTGCTTGGCCACATCGAGGGGGCATGTTGCCGGAGGCAAGGGCGCGCGGGTGCCGCAGCATTCCATTGTTAGACTCCGACGCCCCGTCGAGCTGCGTGGTGCGCGTCCGCTGGTCTCGATGCGGGCGTTTCCTGGTTTTCCCTCCCGTTGCCTTCACTGCCTTGCCATGATTGCCTCTCTGATCGCCCGAACACGCTCACGCGCTACGTCCGCGACCTCTCTCGGGGTTGTGGCTCGGACGTTCTTGGCGGGCTTCGTGTCGTCGGTGGCTGTAGGCCTTCCTGCGCAGGCCCTGGCGCAGCCCCAGGAAGTCTCAGCTTCTGCCTCTGCGCCTGCCCTGGCCGCGGGTCCGGGAGGCTGCGTGATGGTGTTCGGCCATGGTCGAAATTTTGAGCCCAGCCAGGCGGCCCAAAACGAGCACTGGGACCAAGTCAATTTGCGCTTCAATCAACAGGTTGTGGACTTGTTGAACCAATCGAAGCGCAGCGCTCATGCCTTGGTGCTTCAGGTGTCGGCGGTGGATCTGGCGCGCAATGTGCGCCTGCTGCTGGACGAGGCGCAGCGCCTCGGTTGCGCCCAGGTTCTGGAAACCACCGTGTTTGCCGACGCCGAATCGTCCACTTTCAAAGCCCGGCTGCGTCTCTACCCCGTGCAAGGCATGAAAGGCCCGCGCAGCTCTGGTGCTGGCCTCAGCATCGGCCAGCCGCTCTACACCAACGAGCGCGGCTTCGAGCTCAATCAGCGCAATCTCGAGCGCCTGCGGCCCGAGTTGCTGGCGCGCACCATGACCGATGAGTTCCTGCAGTCGCTGGCGCCCGCCGCGCCGCTTGGCGCGGCATCCCAATCGGCGCCAGCGTCATGATGGTTTGTCGCGTCGGGGCGGCTCAGCAGGCCGCGTGTTCAGTGCCGGCGGTACTGCGTGTCGCCAAACAGCATCTCGCGCGCCTTGTCTTCCATCAAGGGCTTGCGCTGGGTCTCCAGCACGGCCACGCCGCGCTGCACCGCCGGCCGCGCGGCAATCTCGTCAAACCAGCCTTTGAGATGCGGATAGTCCGACATCTGCACGCCCTGGTTCTTCCAGCTGCGCAGCCACGGGAAGATGGCCATGTCGGCAATGCTGTAAGCCGGCCCGCCGATGTAGCGGCTGATGGCCAGGCGCTTGTCGATCACGCCGTACAGGCGCTGCGCCTCCTTGCTGTAGCGCTCGATCGCGTAGGCGATTTTTTCCGGTGCGTAGATGCGAAAGTGGTGGGCCTGGCCCAGCATGGGCCCGACGCTGCCCATCTGGAACATCAGCCACTGCAGCACTTCGTACTTGCCGGCCGTGTCGGCGGGCAGGAAGCGGCCGGTCTTGCCGGCCAGGTACAGCAGGATGGCGCCCGATTCGAACAGGCTGATCGGTCGCCCGTCCGGGCCCTCGCTGTCCTGGATGGCGGGGATCTTGTTGTTCGGGCTGATGGCCAGAAAGGCGGGCTCGAATTGTGCGCCCGCCCCGATGTCCACGGGGATCACCCGATAGGGCAGTCCGCATTCTTCCAACATGATGTGAACCTTGTGGCCGTTGGGTGTGGGCCATGAATACACTTCGATCATTTGGGTTCTCCACCTTGGCCAGACGGTCGATGCAGTGCGCATCTTCACGCTGTTCTGGCGTTCGCCGCATTGTGCTAGCTCATGTTTTTTAAGCAAGTCAAACACTGGTTCGTTGCCCGCTCCAATGCCGCCCGCTGGCGGCCCATTCACGATTGGTCGGAGAGCCGCGACGCCCAGTTCCGCTTGACCCGAGACGGCCGCGGCTTTGTGATCGAGCAGCCCAAGGCCTTGCCCGGCGGCTTGCGCATCGAGTGGGGCGACTCGCAGCGCGGCTACATCAAGGGCTCGGAGCTGCGCATTCGTTGCGAGCTGCGCCTGCACAGCGATTTGCAGATGATGGTGCTGTGCCGCCAGCTGATGGAGTCGCTGGAGTCCACCGTGTTCGAGGCCTATACCGACACGCTCAAAACCCGCGTCGACACCGACACGCCGGAAGAAATGCGCTGGTTGGTGATGTTCCCCAAGCTCGGCCAGATCAGCTCCAAGCTGGTGCGTCAGCGCTTTGGCGCGATCGGTGTCAACAAAGACCTGACTGCCGCCTGGCTGGATGGCGATCTCAGCGAGGCCCTGGCCCAGGCCAGCCAGGATTTGCTGCCCGAAGGGCATCCGGTGGTGCTCATGACCTTGCGCGGCAATGCCTATCTGCGCACGGCCATGGAGCAGCCCAGTTTGGCGGCCATCCAGGGCTTGCTGCGGCTGCTGGAGGTGGCCTGCCGCGAGGCGCAGCGCGTCAACGGGCGTCTCTCGGAAAGCGGCCCCTGGCCCACCACGACCTCGATCGCCTGGCAGTCCTCGCGGCCGGAAGAGGGCCTGTCTCAGCCCTGAGCTGAGGCGGTTTTCAGCGGCTGCGCTCGGCAAACTGCCAGGCCAGCTCCGCCAGAGGGCGGGCGCCGCTGGCGGCTTCGCGCGCTTGCGCGCTGGCTGCGGTGCCGGCCTCCACTCGCTTGGCAATGCCTTGCAAGATGGCTGCGATGCGGAACAGGTTGTAGGCCAGATAAAAGTTCCAGTCCCGCTGCAGGTGCGCCACATCGCGAGCCGGGCGGGAAGGGTGGCCCGCACTGAGTTGAGCATAACGCGCCAGATACGCGGCCTCTGAGGGGATGCCCAGCGCCGCCAGATCCAGGCCGGCCAGACCGCGTGCCGCGGCCATGCTGCGGATGTGCCAGACCATGCAGTGGTAGCTGAAGTCGGCCAGCGGATGGCCCAGGGTGGAGAGCTCCCAGTCCAGCACGGCCACAATGCGCGGCTCTTGGGGGTGAAAGACGAGGTTGTCGATGCGGTAATCGCCGTGCACCAGGGCCACCTCGCTCGGGTCGTGGGCCGAAGCCGGCATGTGGGCGGGCAGCCAGTCCATCAGGCGCTCCATCGCGGCGATGGGCTCGGTGATGGAGGCCTGGTACTGCTTGCTCCAGCGAGCGATCTGGCGTTCGAAGTAGCTGCCGGCGCGGCCATAGTTCTGCAAGCCCAGGGCGGCCGGGTCGAGCTGGTGCAGACGGGCCTGCACGCGCAGCATTTCTTGGTAGATCGCACTGCGTTCATTTGTCGCCAAGCCCGGCAGGGCCGGGTCCCAAAAAATGCGGCCTTCGACAAACTCCATCACGTAGAAGGCGCGGCCGAGAACCGCCTCGTCCTCGCACAGGCCAAGCATCCGTGGCACCGGCACGCCGCTGCCCTGCAGGGCGTGCATGACCTGGTACTCGCGCTCGATCGCGTGGGCCGAAGGCAGCAGCTGCGCGGCCGGCGCTGGCTTGCTGCGCAGCACATAGCGTGCTTGCGCTGTGCTCAGCAAATAACTGGGGTTGGACTGGCCACCCTTGAACTG
>JAIXSD010000481.1 GCA_027484885.1 Rubrivivax sp. | reverse complement strand
GGCCGGGCGCCTGATTACTGGCGCGTCGCCCGCGCCCTGTTCGCCGCCGGCCTGCGCGCGGGTGACCTGGTGCACAACAGCTTCAGCTACCACCTGACCCCCGCCGGCGCCATGATGGAGGGCGGCGCCCATGCCCTGGGCTGCACGGTCTTCCCCGGCGGCGTCGGCAACACCGAGCTGCAGTTGCAGGCCATGCGCGATCTGCGGCCGCAGGCCTATGTCGGCACGCCCAGCTTCTTGAAGATCCTGCTCGACAAGGCGGCCGAGAGCGGCCTGCGGCTCGACTCTCTGCAGCGCGCCTTGCTCAGCGGCGAGGCTTTCCCAAACAGTCTGCGTGATTGGCTGGCCGAGCGCGGTGTGGCCGGCTATCAGTGCTATGCCACGGCCGACCTGGGCCTGGTGGCCTATGAAACCCAAGCCCGCGAGGGCCTGGTGCTGGCCGAAGGCATCCTCGTCGAGATCGTCCGCCCGGGCGGCAGCGAGCCGGTGGCCGAGGGCGAGGTCGGCGAGCTGGTCGTCACCACGCTCAACCCTGATTACCCGCTGATCCGCTTCGGCACCGGCGATCTCTCAGCCATCCTGCCCGGGCGCTGCCCGACCGGGCGCAGCAACCAACGCATCCGCGGCTGGCTGGGCCGGGCCGATCAGTCGGCCAAGGTGCGCGGCATGTTCATCCATGCCTCGCAGCTGGCCGAGCTGCAGCGCCGTTTCCCCCAGGCTGGCCGGGCGCGCCTGGTGGTGGAAGGGGAGATGGCGCAAGACCGCCTGACCTTGAAGCTGGAGCTGCCCGAAGCCGCGCCGCGCGAGGGCCTGAGCGAGCAGCTGGCCGCGGCCCTGCGCGACATCACCAAGCTGCGCGCCGAGGTGGAGCTGCTGCCACCGGGCAGCCTGCCCAATGACGGCCGCGTGATCGAAGACGCCCGCAAGCTCGATTGACCCTATCGCCTGGCGGATTACGTAGTTCCCGCTGTCTCCGGCTTCGGCCTGCCGCCTAGGATCACAGTCCTCCCACTCGCCATTCGAGGACTGTTGACATGAAGAAGACCGCTTTGCCCCTGCTGACCCTGAGTCTGCTGACCCTGGCCTCGGGCGCCGCCCTCGCCAACTACCCTGAAAAGCCCGTCAACATCGTCGTGCCCTTCTCGGCCGGCGGCCCCACCGACAAAGTGGCCCGCGACCTGGCCGAGGCCCTGCGCAAGCCCCTGGGTGCCACCATCGTGATCGAGAACGTCGGCGGTGCCGGCGGCACGCTGGGCGCCACCAAGGTGGCCAAGGCCGCACCCGATGGCTACACCTTGCTGCTGCACCACATCGGCATGGCCACCTCGCCGGCCCTGTACCGCAATATGCAGTACAAGACCCTGGATGATTTCGAGTACCTGGGCCTGATCAACGAAGTGCCCATGACCCTGATCGCCAAGCCCTCGATGCCGGCGAACAGCTACGCCGAGCTGGCCAAATGGCTGGATGCCAACAAGGGCAAGGTCAACCTCGGCAACGCCGGCCTGGGCTCGGCTTCGCACCTGTGCGGCCTGCTGTACCAGAGCACCATCAAGATCGACATGACCACCGTGCCCTACAAGGGCACCGGCCCGGCCATGACCGACCTGCTGGGCGGCCAGATCGACCTGATGTGCGACCAGACCACCAACACCACCAGCCAGATCGAGGGCGGCAAGGTCAAGGCCTATGCCGTCACCAGCACCAAGCGCCTGACGGCACCCGCGCTGGCCAAGCTGCCCACCCTCGATGAAATGGGTCTCAAGGGCTTCAGCGTCAACATCTGGCACGGCGTCTATGCCCCCAAGGGCACACCCAAGCCGGTGCTGGACAAACTGGCCGCCGCCCTGAAGGTGGCCCTGGCCGATGCCGATTTCCACAAGCGCCAGGAAGCCCTGGGTGCGGTCATCGTCACCGACAACCGCGTCAACGGTGCCGAGCACAAGAAGTTTGTCGAATCCGAAATCAACAAATGGGGCCCCATCATCAAGGCCGCGGGCCAGTACGCCGACTGAGTGATGGCGTGCTTGAAGGCTTGATGGCGAACACGCCCACAGGCGTGCGCAGCGTCTGAGCCCCAGAGCCCGGCTTGCCGGGCTCTTTTTCTTGGTCTCCGCAGCCCCAGTGAGCGCAACCTTTCATCTTTGGCTGGCCTAAAGCTTGGCCGCGAAGAATCGCCGCTGTCTTCAACCACAGCGACCGCCCGGCGCCGCCTCCATCGGCCCGGGTCTTCATGCGATGCGATTCACAGCCCCCGCCCAAGCCTTCCCTCGTTTTTCCTCGCTGGCCCTGCGTCTGGGCCTGGCTGCCGCTTGCCTGCTGCCTCTGGCCGCCTGCCAGACCCTGCGTCTGGGCGATCAGGAGTTCATCAAGCCCGACCGCGTCAGCGGCTTCCAGGCCCGCAGTACCTTGCAGTCGACCGCGCTGACGCGTGAGAACTCGGCCGTGCGCCTGCTGCCACACAGCCTGAGCGTGCCGGCCGCCAGCGCCGAAGCTGCGCCGGTGCAGCTGCACGGCCTGAGCCTGCAGCGCCCCGATGCCCTGGCCACGGTGCTGTACTTCGGCGGCAATCTCTTCCACATCGACGACGGCGGCGAAGACGTGCTGGATGCGCTGGCCGGCTGCCCGGTCAATGTCTGGATGTTCGACTACCGCGGCTATGGCCGCAGCGGTGGCGAGCCCACGGTCGAGACGCTGACGGCCGACGCGCTGCGCCTGTATGACCATGTGCGCGAACATGTACGCGCCCAGCAGCCGGCCGCTGCCGGACCCGTGCTGGTCCATGGTTATTCCCTGGGCAGTTTCATGGCCGGCCAGGTGGCCCAGGCCCGCCCGGTGGACGGCCTGATCTTGGCCGGCGCCGCCCCCAGCCCGCGTGCCACGGCCGAGCATGCGGTGCAGCGCCGCGCCGGCCTGTTGGCGCCCCTGCTCAAGCTGGAAATCAGCGAAGGCCTGGAACGCATCGACAACCGCCAGGCCCTGGCCGCCTACCGCGGCCCGGCCCTGGTGCTGGCCGGGGGGCGAGATGAGACCACGCCGGCCGTGCTGGGCCGTGCGGTGTTCGAGGCCCTGCCGGCTGGTGAGCACGAGCGCTGGGTCGAGCTGCCCGGGGTCAGCCATGCCGGGCTGATCCGCCAAGGCCTGGCCCAGCCCGCTTACTGCGAGTTCGTGCGGCGTGTGGCGGGCCAAACTGGTACCGGTACCGGTACCGGCGCCGGGCGCTGAGCCGGCCTCAAGCCTGTGATGCCTGGGGCAGGCGGAGGCCAAAGGCGCAGCCGCGCGGCGGGTTCAGCTCCGGCCGCGGGCTGATCAGGCTCAGCGAGGCGCCCAGGCGCAGGCAGGCCTGCTGCACGATGGCCAGGCCCAGGCCCGAGCCGTCCACCGCCGTCGCGCCGGCCTCGCCCCGCTGGAAGCGCTGGAACAGCCGGCCCTGGGCCTCGGGCGCGATGCCCGGGCCATCGTCCTTCACCCAGAGCACCAGCCCATCGGGCTGAGCCGGGTCATGCCGCAGTTGCAGCTCCAGCTGGGCGCCGCGTCCGGCATAGCGCAGTGCATTGCCGACCAGATTGCCGACGATGGAGGCCAGGGCCTGTGGTTCCCCCCGCCAAGGCAGGTGCTCGGGCGCGTCCAGGCTCAGCTCGATGCCGGCGCCTTCGGCCTCGGGCAGAAAGGCGATCAGCTGTTCGCGCAGCCACTCGGCCAGGTCCAGCGCTTGTGGCACCGGCGCGGTGGCCGCCTCCATGCGGGCCAGGGCCAGCAATTGCTCCACCAGATGCGAGGCGCGCGCGACCGCAGCGTCCAGCTGGCGGCCTGCTTGCTCGCGCGCGCCAGCGTCCTCGGCCCGGCGCAGCACATGGGCTTGGGCGCTGATCAAGGCCATGGGCGTACGCAGTTCATGGGCGGCGTCGTCGACGAAAGCGCGTTCGCGCTCCAGATGGCCGCGCAGCCGGCCCAGCAGGCTTTGCAAGGCCAGCACCAAGGGCTGCAGCTCACGGTGGCGCAGGGCTTGTTGCAGGCCCGGGGGCAGGGGGCTGAGATCCTCGGGCCGGCGCTGGCGCAGCTCGCGGCTGAGGCGGTTCAGCGGCGCCAGGCCGCGTGTCACCGCCAGCCACAGCGGCAGCAGGATCAAGGGAAAGGCCAGCAGCAGCAGGGGCAGCAAGGCCTGGTGGATGCCGGCAAAGATCTGCCGGTCGCTCATGGGCAGGCTGATGCGATGCAGCTCCCAGCGGGCGTTGCTGCGGCTGCGCAGCAGGCAGTCCTGGCCGGGCAGGCTGCAGCGGCCCGGGCTCAGCTGCCAGCTCAGGCCCGGCAGCTCGCGCAGGCGCTCGGCCAGGTACACCGGTGGGGCCTCCGCGGGCAGCTGGCGGTCGCGCAGGATGAAGCCGGCCCGGGTGCTTTGGCCGGCCTCCTGAAGCTCTAGTTGTGAGAGCTCGTCGATGCTGCGCAGGCGCAGGGCGGCCTCGGCGCTGCTGTGCTCGGGGCGCAGCTGGGCCAGCACCTGGTCCACGGTCTGTTGCAGGCGTGCCTCGCGGCCCTGGGCCCAGCGCTGCCAATAGAGCAGCAGCAGGGCTGCCCAGACCAGCACAAAGGCCAGCAGCAGGGAAACAATCAGCCGCCGCGTCAGGCTGGGCCCGAGCCAGCGCGATCGCAGGCCGCCTGGCCCGCTCATTCGGGCTTCTCGAGCCGGTAGCCGACACCGCGCAGGGTGCGGATGCGCTCGGCCCCGATCTTTTTGCGCAGATTCGACATGTGCACCTCCAGCGCGCTGAACTCCAGTGCTTCGCCCAGCGGCTCCAGGCGCTGGGCCAGGGCGCCTTTGGCCACGGCCCGGCCCGGCTCGCGGGCCAGCTCCAGCAGGATGTTGAATTCGCGTGGCGAGAGATCGAGCGCCTGGCCCGCCACCCGGGCCGTGCGGGCGCCAGGCGAAATCTCCAGATCGCCGATGCGCCAGAGCTCGCTGGCCTGCTGGGCATAGCGCCGCTGCACGGCCCGCATGCGGGAGAGCAGCTCGGGCATGGCGAAGGGCTTGACCAGGTAGTCGTCGGCGCCGCCGTCCAGGCCACGCAGGCGCTCGTCCAGGCCCGAGCGGGCCGTGATCAAGAGCACCGGGGTCAGCGCGCCACCGCGGCGCCAGCGGCCGAGCAGGTCGAAGCCGCTGCCGTCCGGCAGGCCCAGATCAAGCAGCACGCAGGCGTAATCGGCCAGCTCCACAGACTGCGGGGCGTCCGCCGCGCGGCGCAGCCACTGGCTGCTGTAGCCCTCGGCCTGCAGCACCTGCTGTAAGGCCCGGCCCAGCTCCAGATCATCTTCCACGATCAAAACATGCATGGCGCGGCATTGTCCCCAGATGCCGCTGCCGCCCACCTCGGGATTAACCGCAGGCGCCGGGCCGGCTGGCTCAGCGCACCTGCCGTGCCGCCTCCAGCAGCTGCAGGACCAGCGGATGGTGCTGGCCGCGGCGCGAGCGGATGGCGTGGATCTCTTCCTTCACCTCCTCGACATGGCCCAGCAGGCGCAGGCCGTGCATGCGCTCCAGGTCTTCGCCGCCGAGGCGGCTGACGGGGAACACGCCCAGGCCGCGCGAGGCGAACACGGCCATCAGGGCGCTGTCCTCGAATTCGCCGACGATATTGGGCTGCAGCCCCTGCTCGGCAAACCAGTGGTCCAGCGTGCCGCGCAGGGCCGAGTGTGCGGTGGGCAGCAGCACCGGCAGGCGGTTCAGGCAAAGCGGGAACTCGCGCAGCTCGGCCGCATGCACCAGGTTCTTCGGCCCGTACCAATCGACCGGCGCCTGAGCCAGCAGCTCGCTGCTCAGGCGCAGGCCGGGCTTGTGCGGCGCCGGCCGCCCGGCCAGCACCAGGTCCAGCTTGTGCATGGCCAGCTCGGCCAGCAGGGGGTCGACCTCGCCCTCGTGGCAGAGCAGGCGCAGGGACTCGGTGCCCAGCACGGGCGCGAGCAGGGCGTGGGCGGCCAGTTTGGAGATGCCGTCGCTCAGGCCCACAGCCAGGCGCGCCGCCGGGCCTTGCGCCGCCTGGCGCACCTCTTCCGGGATCAGGCTGCCCAGGCGGAAGATCTCTTCGGCGCGCGCAAACGCGGCCTGGCCGGCTTCGGTCAAGGCCACGCCACGGCCGGCGGGCTTGAGCAACTGATGGCCGAGGGACTTCTCCAGCTCGCGCACCTGGGTGCTGACCGTCTGGATGGCCATGTCCAGCCGCTCCGCGGCGCGCGCGAAGCCGCCTTCCTGGGCCACGACCCAGAAGTAGTGCAAATGCCTGAAGTTCAGCATGCCGCCTCTGTGCTCATTTTTTCGACTTCTGAAAAACAGAAGTGAATCGTAAGCCAGCGCTGCTTGTTTGGAAGTGTGGCGAGGCAGAGAATGCAGCCATCTGTGTTTCGGACAAGAAGGGGGAAGACGATGGCCTATTACCTGTTGACCTGGTTGGTGGTCGGATTGCTGGCCGCGCTCTGGTCCCTGGCCAGCTGGGCCTTTCACAGCCTGGCGGTGTGGACCGTGACGGCTCTGGGCTCGCAAGCGGAAGGCTTGCCCACGCTGGGCGCGCGCCTGTCTGATCTGCAATTGCCGGCCTGGCTGGCACCCTGGGTGCCTGAGGGCCTGCTTCAAGGCCTGGCCGAGTTTGTGGATCTGTTCGCGCCCCTGCTCAAGGGCGTGCTGGAGGCCATGCCGGTGCTCGGGGATTGGCTCTCGCCCCTGATCTGGGTGGGCTGGGGTCTGGGTATGTTCTTGCTTTTGCTGCTCGGTGGCGGTTTGAGCCTTTTGCTCAAGCTGATGCAGAGCAAGGCGGCCAGCTTGGCCTCGCCGCGTTCGCTGCCTTCGGCTTGAGCTGCACCGCGGCGCAGCCACTTTGAATTTGGAGGATTGAAACCATGAAACGCATTGCCTTGTTTCTTTTGACCAACCTTGGCGTCATGCTGGTGCTGGGCCTGGCGGTTCATCTGCTCGGTCTGAATCGCTTCTTGCATGCCAACGGCTTGGACCTGACCACGCTGCTGGGCTTTGCCCTGGTGATGGGCTTTGGCGGCGCCTTCATCTCGCTTTTGATCAGCAAGCCCATGGCCAAATGGACCACGGGTGTGCAGATCATCAACCAGTCGAACGACACCACCCACATCTGGCTGGTGACCACGGTGGAGCGCTTCGCTGAGAAGGCCGGCATCGCCACGCCCGAGGTCGGCATTTACGAGGGTGCGCCCAATGCCTTCGCCACCGGCGCTTTCAAGAACTCGGCCCTGGTGGCGGTGTCCACGGGCTTGCTGCAGTCCATGAGCCGCGAAGAGGTGGAGGCCGTGATCGGCCACGAGGTGGCCCATGTGGCCAATGGCGATATGGTGACCATGGCGCTGATCCAGGGCGTCATGAACACCTTTGTGGTCTTCCTCTCGCGCATCGTCGGCTACTTCGTCGACAAGATCGTGCT
>JAIXSD010000159.1 GCA_027484885.1 Rubrivivax sp. | reverse complement strand
TGCCCGAGATCACCATCAGCGCCACCCGCACCGAGCGGGCCAGCGACAAGGTGCCCAACACCGTCACCGTGATCGACCGCGCCGCCTTGCTCAAGCGCGAGGCGCGCAACCTCAAGGATCTGCTCGATGGCGAGGTCGATCTGGCCGTGCGCAGCGCCGCCACCCGCTTCAGCGCCGCCGGCAGCTCGCTCGGCCGCGCCGGCAACGAGGGCCTGAACATCCGCGGCCTGGAGGGCAACCAGGTGCTGATGATGGTGGACGGCATCCGCCTGCCCCAGTCCTTCAGCTTCGGCGCCTTTGCCAGCGGCCGCGCCGACCAGGTGGATCTCGATGCGCTGAGTCGTGCCGAAGTGCTGCGCGGCCCGGCCTCAGCCCAGTTCGGCAGCGACGGCCTGGCCGGCGCCCTGAGCCTGAGCAGCCTCTCGCCCGAAGACCTGCTCAAGGACGGCAAGACCCAGGCCGGCCTGCTGCGCAGCAGCCTGGCCACGGTGGACCGCTCGCAACGCCTCAGCGGCGCTTTTGCCGCCCAGCAAGGCGAATGGCAGCACCTGCTGCAGCTGAGCCTGGCACGCGGCCATGAAACCCAGAACCGCGGCGAGCGCAAGGATCTCAACAGCCAACGCACGGCCGCCAACCCGGCCGAGTTCCACAGCGAGAACCTGCTGGCCAAGACCGCCTTGCGCCTGAGCCCCAGCCAGCGCCTGCAAGCGACGCTGGAATTGCGCCAGCGCAAGCAAGACACCGAGGTGCTGTCGGGCCGCGCCCCCGTGGTCAACGACAAGACGCCCACGGCCGTGATCGACCTCGACGCCCAAGACCGCCTGAACCGCCGCCGCGTCTCGCTGGAACACCGCTATGAAGACCTGAACGGCGAATGGCTGCAATCTCTGCACAGCCAGATCTATGTGCAGCACAGCGAGACCCGCCAGCGCAGCGTGGAAGACCGCCACACGGCAGACGACCGCGTCCGCGAAGGCTTTTACCGCGAGGAGCTGATCGGCTTCAGCAGCCAGGCCCAGACCCAGCTCAGCGGCCAACGGCTGAGCTACGGCATCGACCTCAGCCGCAACCGCATCAGCGGCCTGCGCGATGGCACCGTGCCGCCAGCCGGCGAAAGCTTCCCGAGCAAGCCCTTCCCCGACACCGACGCCAGCCAGATCGGCGCCTTTGTGCAAAGCGAGATCGAGAGCGGCAGCTGGAGCCTGATTCCGGGTCTGCGCTACGAGCGCTACCGCCTCAGCCCCAAGAGCACAGGCTACAGCGGCGCCGTGGTCAGCCTCAGCGACCAGGCACTGACGCCGCGCCTGGGCCTGGTCTGGCGCGCCAGCGATACGGTGCAGCCCTATGCGCAATGGGCGCTGGGCTTCCGCGCGCCCACGGCCGATCAGGTCAACAACGGCTTTGCCAACCCGGTGCATGGCTATGAAAGCATTGGCAACCCCGACCTGAAGGCCGAGCGCGCCCAAAGCCTGGAGCTGGGCCTGCGTGGCCGCGTGGCCGAGCAGCTGCGCTGGCAGCTGAGTGCCTACCGCAACCGCTACCGCGATTTCATCAGCCAGCAGGTGGTGCGCGGCAGCGGCAAGCCCAAGGACCCGCTGATCTTCCAATCGATCAATTTGAACCAGGCGCGCATCCAGGGTGTCGAAGCCCGTCTGTTCTGGCAGGCCCAGCCGGGCCTGGAGCTGAGCGCCGCCCTGGCCCACAGCCGCGGCCACAGCGAGTTGAAGGGCGAGCGCAGCCCACTCGACACCGTGCAGCCCGACCGCGCCCAGCTGGGCGCGCGCTGGGAGCGCGGCGACTGGAGCTGGAGCGCCAACTGGCAGCTGGCCGCCGCCAAGCGCGCCCAGGACAGCAGCGTGGCCAGCCAGTTCCTCACGCCCCGCTACCAGGTCCTGGACCTGGGCCTGGGCTGGCGCGTCCAGCCCGGCTGGCGCCTGCAGGCCCAGCTGAACAACGTGGGCAACAGCCGCTACTGGCGCTGGGCCGATGTGCGCGGTCTGGCGTCAGACAACAAAGAGCTGGACGCCTACACCGCGCCCGGCCGCCAGCTGCAAGTCTCACTGGCCGCCGAGTTCTGAACCCGCGCCATTTCCACACCCAAGATCCGGAGAGTTTCACCATGCAAGCCAGCTTCAGCCGCCTGCGCCAGGCCTTTGGCCACGCCCGCCTCAGCCCCGCCGCCGGCCAGTCCGCCCGCCACCGCGACATCGCCCACAAGCTGCAGATCAGCGAAGGCGAGCTGGTCGCCGCCCATCTGGGCAGCTTCACCGCCGAGGAATCGCCGTTGCGCGCCCAGCGCCTGCAGCCGCTCTGGCCCGAGCTGATCGAAGCCTGCGAGGCCCTGGGCGAGCTGATGGCACTGACCCGCAATGAATCCTGCGTGCACGAGAAAACCGGGCCCTACCGCGGCGCCAGCGCGCAAGGCGGCGTCGGCCTGGTGCTGGGCGGGGCCATCGATCTGCGCCTGTTCTACCGCGCCTGGGCCCATGGTTTCGCGATCAGCGAGCGCCTGGCCGATGGTGCCGAGCAGCGCAGCCTGCAGTTCTTCGATGCCAGCGGCCAGGCCATCCACAAGATCTTCTTGCGCCCGGAGAGCGACGCGGCGGCCTATCAGGCCCTGGTGCAGCGCTTTGCGCATGAAGACCAGGTGCCCGGCATCCAGGTCGAAGCAGCGCCAGCCGAGCCGACCGAGAAGCCCGATGCCGAGATCGATGTGACCGGCTTCCATGCCGCCTGGGCCTCGCTGCGCGACACCCATGACTTCTTCGCCCTGCTGCGGCGCTTCGGCCTCAGCCGCACCCAGGCCCTGCGCCTGGCCGAGCCCCAATTTGCCCAAGCCCTGCCCCTGGCCGCGGCCCAGGAGCTGCTGAGCCGGGCGGCGCAAGAGGCCGTGCCCATCATGGTGTTCACCGGCAATGCTGGCGCCATCCAGATCCACAGCGGCCCGATCCAGCGCGTGGCGGTGATGGGGCCCTGGCTCAATGTGCTGGACCCCGGCTTCAATCTGCACCTGCGCGAAGACCACATCGCCCAGGCCTGGCTGGTGCGCAAGCCCACGGTGGACGGCCTGGTCTGCTCGCTGGAGCTGTTCGACGCCCAGGGCCGCAACATCGCCATGCTGTTCGGTGAGCGCAAGCCCGGCCAGGCCGAGCGTTGCGACTGGCGCACCCTGCTGGAAAGCCTGGCCGACCGCCAGGCCGCCGCGGCGGAGGCCTGCCCGTGAGGCGCCGCCAGTTCAGCGCC
>JAIXSD010000168.1 GCA_027484885.1 Rubrivivax sp. | reverse complement strand
TCGGCCACGCGCGATGTGCCCGCCACCTGGGCAATTTGATTGAGGGCCAGGGCCGAACTGCTGAAGCCACCCAAGGTGCCCAGATCGGTGATGGCGGCGCCATTCAGGCCCCAGATCACCGCATGGACGCTGCCATCGCTGAGGCCCGAGTTGCCGACGATCAGGCCGCTGCCGTTGATGGCTTGGGCACTGCTGGTGTTGCCGCCCAGGGTGAGCAGGCGCTCGGCTTCGGTGCTGTTGGCCTGCCAACGCAGGGCATGGAACTTGGTGCTGCCGCTGCCGTCGCGGCCCATGCCGATCACGGTGCCGCTGTCGTTGATGCCGCGGGCCGTCGTCACATTGCCGCCGATGCCGCCGAGCAGGATGGCGTTCTGACCTTGGGCGCCGGTGACGAAGGCTTCAACCCGGCTCGGATTCATGCCGGTGATCACTTCCCCGGCGATTTGGCCCGAGAAGTTGATCGCGTTGCCGGTGGCGTCACCCGGCAGCTGGGTCATGGCCACCATGCTTTGGCCATTGGGGCCGGTGAGGAAGGCCTGGTAGATGCCGCTGTTGTCCAGCAGGCTGCCGCTGACCTGGCCGCGTGCGTTCAGCGCATAGGTGAAGGCGCCGTTCTGGCTGAGGGACTGAACCTGGTAGCTCTGCGCCTGAGCCTGGCCGCTGCACAGCAGGCCAGCGCCGAGGGCGAGCAAGGTGATCAGGGGCAGGGCGCGACGCAGGCGTGAGAGGGCCTCGGTCGGGCGAAGCAGATGCGATGAAGTCATGAGCAGCAGGCGCAGATCAGCGACCGAACCGGCGGACTGCTGCTGGTAGGAGAAACGCTGCCCACGCAGAGGTGAGTTGGCGAAGCGCAAGATTTTCAGCAGCGCAATGGGCGACCTCGCTCCGGGCTATCCCTGCGTGTTGCGCGCTGACGCCCCCTGGTTTGAGGGGGGCAGGCGACTTTGCGCGGACTCAAGTCGCCTGCCGGCGTCGACGCTCCATCAGCGTCAGCACCAGCAATCCGGCCAGGAGCATGCTCCAAGTGGCTGCTTCCGGGACCGGTGTGAGCAAGTAGCTCCAGCCGTTTTGATCGCTGACCAGCAATTGGCCCGAGTCGTTCAAGCCCCAGACTTCGTTGAGGTAGAGCCCTTCGCCCACGCTGACCAGGCTGTTCAGATCCACCATACCCTGGCCGTTGGGGCCGGTGATGAAGACATGGCTGTCAAGATACGAAGCTGCATCGGTTCCCGTCATGAGTGTGCCTGCCACCACGCCCGAATCGTTGATGTAGGACGCGCGGCTGTGTGCCCAACCCAGCGTACCCAGGTCTGTCATGCCCACCGCCCCAGGGGCGGTGATGTAGGCGTGAAGGCTGCCATCGGCGACTCGAGAGCCGCCGACGACTTGTGCCCAGGTGTTGATGCCCAAAGCGGAGCTGTTGCGTCCGCCAAGGGTGCCGAGGTCGGTGATGGCCGCCCCGTTCAAACCCCAGATCACCGCGTGGTTGCTGCCATCGCTTCGTCCAGACGTGCCGACGATCAGCCATTGGTCGTTGACGGCCTGAGCCGCGCTGGTGCTGCCGCCCAACGTGGCCAGTCGTTCTGCGCTTGAGCTGTTGGGCAGCCACTGGACCGCCTGGAACTTGTTGTCGCTGTCACGCGCCCGGCCCACGACGAGGCCGGCGCGATTGATCCCGAGCGGAGAGGTGATGTCTCCGCCCAAGCCGCCGAGGAGTTGAGGGTTTTCCCCTTGGGGGCCGGTGACAAAGGCTTGCAAGTCGAGGCCGGTGCCGCCTACATCAACCATTCCCACCAATTGACCGTGAGCGTTGATGGCACTGCCCAAAACGCTGCCCTGCATCCTGATGAGAATGTTGGGGCCTTGTCCGTCAGGACTGGTGATGAAGGCGTAGGTGTTGTTGAAGTTGTCAACACGACTCCCTGCGAGCTGACCGATGTTGTTCAATGCGTAGTAGAGGTCGTTGTTCTGCTCGCTCAGCCGCAAGCTTGTGTAGCTCTGCGCACTGGCTTGGTTGCCACACAGCAATCCAACACCGAGCGTGATCAGGCCGAGAAATGGCCGCGCTTTCGCAACGCGGGATAGCAGGCCAGAGAATCGGATCTGGGAGAAGTGCGTCATGGTCTTGGAGCGTGAATCAACGACGAGCATCGCGAGCAGTGCTTGGCAAATAGGCCGTCGATTGGAGCGCTTGTTTGTGACTGATAACGATGATTCTCAACGGTGCGGAATCGACTTGTTTCAGGGCTAACCCGGGAGGATGCAGCTTTTGGGGAAATTCACCCATAGGTCGATCTAAACAGACGGTTTCGTCTCGAAATGCGCGCCGATCTTTACGGCGTGGGGGCGTTAATGCTCTTCTTGAGCCCATTTGCTTTGATTGCGAAGCGCTGTACGCCTGTCGTGCCAACTGCGATGGTTGGGTTGGCTTTTGCCGACCGCGATCTGGGGCCTGTTGACACGAGGCCAAGGGTTCGTGCCGCTGCTCAGGTGGGTTTCTGGTGAGACGCGGTTTGCAGCGGGGTTGGACACCCTGCGAGGACTGGCAATGTGGCCTGGGGTTTTTGACCGCAAGCTCGCGGGAAGGCTCGCCTCAGTGGCCTGGTGTTCGAAGGCTCAGGCGTTGAGCCTCGTCCGTTTTACTTCAGGCCGAAGGCGCGCAGGCTGCACACCTGATGACCCAAACGGGTGTATCTAAAATGGCGTTGATGTGTGCAGTGACTATTCGGGGCCTGGACCAAGATCACGTCTGGGTCGTTCAAGCCTCGGCCACCGTCCACGAGCTGAACATCGCCAAGCTTGCTCGGCTCATCCGGTCGAGTTTGTCTCGATCAACAATACCAGCGATGAATACATGCGGGCCTGTCGTTTGCGGCACGCGATCTGCGAACTCACAGTGCGTTTTGATTCGTAAGGAGTGTGACGCAGTCGCGCGCACCGGCAGATGTGACTTGATCCGATGTCCTTGATCGTCAGAGCAACAGGCGAATATCAGCGACGTCATCGGTGAGTCGCAATCTGCGCAGGTGCGCGCTACCTGCGTCAGGGCCGGACTGGCACAGGTTCAGCTCGCCATCACCTCACCCAGCCGCACCGCGCTGCCGCGCTGGCCCAGGCTTTCGCTTTGCCAGGCTGGGTTGAACTGCAGGGCCTGGCTGGCGGGGAAGAGCATCACCACGGTGGAGCCGAGCAGGAAGCGGCCCAGCTCATCGCCCTTCTTGAGGTTGACCTGGCCGGGGGCATAACGCCATTCGCGCACGGAGCCCGGGCGCGGCGGGTTGACCACGCCGTGCCAGCTGGTGGCCATGCTGCCGACGATGGTGGCGCCGACCAGCACCATAACCCAAGGGCCTTGCTCGCCTTCAAAGACGCAGACCACGCGCTCATTGCGGGCGAACAGGCCCGGCACGCCGCGCGCCGTCACCGGGTTGACCGAGAACAGATCGCCGGGCACATGGATCATGCGCGTCAGGCGGCCATCGCAGGGCATATGGATGCGGTGGTAGTCCTTGGGGCTGAGGTAGATGTTGGCGAAGTGGCCGTCGCGGAACTGTGCGGCCAGGCTGGCGTCGCCGCCGACCAGGGCGGTGCAGCTGAAATCATGGCCCTTGGCCTGGAAGATTTGCTCACCCTGGATGCGGCCGAACTGGCTGATCGCACCGTCCACCGGGCAGATCAGGGGCGCGTCGGCCAGGGGGCGGGCGCCGGGCTTGAGCGCTCGGGTGAAGAACTCGTTGAAGGTCGGATAGGCGGCGATGTCGGGGTTGGC
>JAIXSD010000309.1 GCA_027484885.1 Rubrivivax sp. | reverse complement strand
CTGGGCAAGGGCCTGACCCCGGCCGATGTGCTGCCCCGCCACATCGGCCACGAGAGCCGCGGCCTGCCCCTGGTGCGGCGCCTGAGCGAACGCTGGCGCGTGCCCAGCGACTGCCGCGAGCTGGCCGAGCTGGTCGCCCGCGAGCACACCCATGTGCACCAAAGCGAGAGCTTCAGCCCCGAGGCCCGCCTGCGCCTGATGGAACGCTGCGACGCCTGGCGCCGCCCCGAGCGTTTTGAGCAACTGCTCTGGGCCTGCGAATGCGACGCCCGCGGCCGCCTGGGCCTGGAAGACCGCCCCTACCCGCAGCGCGACAAGCTGCTGCAGGACCTGCGTGCCGTGCAGGCCGTGGACCTGGCGTCCGTCAGCGCACAGGCGCTGGCCGAGGGGCGCAAGGGGCCGGACATCGGGCGGGCGGTGCAGCGGGCGAGGTTGGCGGCCTTGGCTGCGCGAGGCGATTGAAGCGGCGCAAGCGCTTGCCCAAGTGCGATGCTGACGTTCATGCCACCGGGCAAGCCGCCACATGCCGGCACAATGATGGCGCGGGGCTCGGACTTGAACGGGTTTTCCAGGGCCCAAAGCGCCTGCGTGCTCTACTTGCCGCGTGGGTTGGTGTGGCGGGGCAGCGAACGATTCAGCGGAACGGCCGAGGGTCAGGTCTTGCCTTAAGAATTGAGACCTGACCCCGAATCCGTGTGTCGGTCAATGGTGATGCGCCCGGCCACAGATGGCCGACGAACTGCGTTGTCACTGCTGGCACCCTTGACTGACACAGCCGGCAGGGACTTGTCTGCAGCGATAGCTGAAGCACGGCCCGAGCCGCCGTCCTCCGCGCTGGCTTTCACCGCCTGCTGTGGGACAGAGGCCGGCGTCGGATCTGTTGCGCAGATCTCCCTGCACAAGACCTCAGCCACACCTCTGGAAGCACAGCGTTCAGTGCATGTTGAAGCGGCACTGGCAGGAGCCATGGCTGCGGACATCAACAGTCCGACACTGAAAGGCATCACAGAAAATCGGCGACTTCTGGGTCGGCACGCGCGTTCTTGCATTTGCTCCCTGCTGTCTCTGAGGCAATCAAGAGATTGCGTGCTTCGAGCCGAGTACCTGTCTATCTTGACGTACTGGCGAACTCACGACTAACTAACCATCAAATCCATTGCATACACCACGAACGAGTATGCATCGGCCCTGCCCGTAACGCGGATTTCCGCGAAGGAATCGGATTCACCCATGTGCCGACCCTGAATTCCCTTGATGCCCAAAGTGCTCCTCAACAATCAGCCCGGTCCGTTCACAGAGTTTGCAGGGTCAGGGAAGAACTTGTGAAGTTCCCTACCCTTGAAGCCCGCTCGCAACGAACGGTGAAGCGCCTCGAACTCCGAAGCCAGTTCAGGCGCAGCACCATAACCCTTTGTGAGGCTCTCATTGACGGTGGCTTCACACCAGCCGCGGTCGGCGCATAGTCGGAGTCGCGCAGTGGAATCAAGCCCGCATGCGTCGCCCAAGTCGCAGCGAACCAGTTGCCAAGCGTCAAGAAGCAGTCGTTGCTCCGATGGTGAATCGAAGTACTTGCCGTCAAAATAATACTCAGAATGCTTGGCTCCCGATCCCATAGCGACGGCAGAAAACCCAGCGGCGGGGAAACCAGAATTCATCAACAAGTCCAGATACTTCAGAGAATCTTCACGAGTCTTCTTTGACCTCGCGTATTCAAGACCGGCACCCATCAGCGGATCTTTTGATACACCAAAGCCATCACGAGAAAACACAGCAAGCAACACCTGTTGCTTTTCGTCGTGATCGATATTGCATCGTGCCGACAAGAGCGCACGAGCTTCCGCAATTTGAGGTGGATTTTGCAGCAGCGATGGAGGCACCCCCGCCCGTCCAATCGTATTGCCGAAACAATCTTCTATCCCGGCACTGATAGCCAGGAGCCCACCCGATTCAATATGTTTAGCAGACTCATGAATCCACGCTCTCAATTCATTGGATTTGGCGTATCGGCGGGCCAAGGCCATCGTTCCAATCGGCTGAGTCGAATCACCTCCCGACACTGTCTTCTCCATTGCTGATAGAACAGGGGCAGCCAGGGAATGCGGCTTGGTAGACAAAAGGTCCAGACGAGTCGGTGAGGAAGGTGCAGCCGGATGAGCCTCGCCTTCGGCGATTGACGGGGGTCTCGGGAAGGTCATCCACCACACGGCCACACCAACAGCCAAAGCCAATACCAAAAAACCAAGCGCAATTCGCCGCACCGTCGAACTACTGATCATTTGCAACTATCCCTACCCTCACAGACGCAGTTATAGGTGCCGTCAGGATTTTTTGTGCAAATACAATTCCTACAATCAACTCCTTTTGCGAAGCAAACTATCGCAAGCCCAGAGAAAATTACTGCCAGACCAATTTTGGCGAGCTTCATTTTTGCTCCTTGCATGACTCACATTCACACACCCAACCACCAAGAATCGGTTGGCACTTGCAACCCGTGCACTGCATGGGGACCGCCATAGCAAAAGGCACCACAAAAAACATTAACATCAATGCAATTGCACGACTCCGTTGCTGAACCATTTGTTCCTCCAAAGTTAAAATCCATCATTGCTTGAAAACAGCAAGACACCGATCCAAGGCGGCCGCACCCGCGGAACCACATGCCACCAGCGACAAGGTCACGAACCAGAAGGCGCGCCCGCCCACCCCGCGCCCAAGCGTTGGAACCTCTTGCATTTGAATCACTCCCTCGTCAAGAACCGGGCGGCCTGGCGGCGTCGCTCACGGTTCGGTCACGGAACCTGTTGTGGTTCTCTGCTTGATGCCGCAAATCGCGCTGAGTTGGAACTGATCCAAGGCCCGCGTTTGTCGCGGGCGCGAATATGCTCAAAGAGCTTGAAGCCGTCAGCCTGTCAGGACTTACAGCTTGACCACATCACGCGGCCTCAGAGGTTCGGACGCGAGCGCGATACGGGCGCACCGTTTGCACGCTTCAGATCAAAGAAAGAGTCAACCAAGCCGACTTCAAGTTCGCCTTCCCAGACGAGGCCACACTAGACCTGCTTTCCAAGCAGGCGGCGCGGCAGCGGCTCACAACATGTGAGACCGATCCCCTCTTGCAAAACCCAATGCCTCGAAGCCCGAGCCCGCAGCCGCAAAGCCGATCACCTTGAAGAGCTCTCCCATCTCGTGCTCGGCCACCAGCTTGTGGGCCATGCTGCGCTCGGCCACGCTGGCGCCATCCAGCAGGGCGGCCAGGCCGCAGTTCCAGAGGAAATGAGCCTGGCTGGTGTAGCCCAGCACCTCGAGCCCGGCTTCCTGGCCAGCCAGAGCGATGCCGGTGAAGTTGATGTGGGCGGTGATGTCTTTCTCGCCCACAAGCACCAGGGGATCGGGGTCGCTGCGGTGCAGGTGGTGGCACATCAAGGTGCCGCCGTGGCGCTGCGGGTGGTAGTACTCGCGCTCGGGGAAGCCGTAGTCGATCAGAAAAGCCGCGCCGCGCCGCAGGCGCTGGGCCAGGGTGCGGACAAAGGCCTCGGCCTGGGCATGGGTCTCGGTGACCATGCCGGGCGGGAAGGCGCCGACTGGCGGCTCGCTCAGCGGCAGTTGCAGGCCAGGCTGCGCGCGATCCACATAGGCAAAGCCCCCCTCGGGCGTGCAGACCACGCCGCGCTCGGCCCAGGCCTGGCCGTCAAAGGCCAGGAGCTGCACCGGCATGGCGTCCAGCACCTCGTTGCCGACGACGATGCCGTCGAACTGTTCGGGCAGCTGGTCCAGCCACTCGACCTTGCCACCCCAGGCGGACAAGCGCTGAGCCTGGCGGGCGCGAAGGGTGCCGGAAAGGTCGACGATGCGATAACGGCGAATCTGCGTGCCCAGGGCGCCCAGCAATTGCTCGGCCAGGGCGCCGGTACCGGCGCCAAACTCCCAGACCTCATCGCAGCCGCAGGCCTGCAAGGCCTGGCCGACCTGGGCCGCCAGCGCGCGGCCGAACAGCGGGCTCAGCTCAGGCGCGGTGACGAAGTCCGAGCCGCTCTGCGGCATCAGGCCGAACTTCTGGCTGGGTCCGCTGTAATAGCCCAGGCCCGGGGCATACAGGGCCAGAGCCATGAAGCGGTCGAAAGGCAGCCAGCCGCCAGCAGCCTGGATCTCCTGCGCAATGCGCTGGTTCAGCGAGGAGGCTTGAGAAGCAATGTCAGTCATGGGAGGGAAATCACGGTAGGGCGGTGCTGCGCTGCTGCAGCCATTGCTCGAAATCGACTGCCGCCATGGGCGGGCCGATCAGCTCGCCCTGCAGCTCATCACAGCCCCAATCGGCCAGCAGGCGGCGCTGGGCACTGTTGCGCACGCCCTCGGCGCTGACATGCAGACCCAGGCCGCGCGCCATCTGGATGATGGCGCGGGTGATGGCCGCGGCGCCACCGTCCTCAGGCAGCTTGGCGACAAAACTCTGGTCGATCTTGAGCTTGTCCAGGGGCAGCTGGGTCAGGTGGGCCAGCGAGGTGTAGCCGGTGCCAAAGTCATCGACCGACACCCCCAGGCCCAGCGCTCGCAGGGCCGACAAAGTGGCGGGCGCGCTGGCGATCTCGTCCATCAGCATGCGCTCGGTCAGCTCCAGCTCCAGGCATTCGCCGGCTATGCCGACCTCATCCAGCACGCGCGCCACCGCGGCGCCAAAGCCCTCCAGACGGAACTGCATGCGCGAGAGGTTGACGGCAATCGGCACCGCCGCCACGCCGCGCTCGCGCCAATCGCGCGCTTGCAGGGCCGCCGCGCGCAGCACCCATTCGCCGAGCTTGAGCATCAGGCGGTGGCGCTCGGCCACATCGATGAACGCATCGGGCCCGAGCAGACCGCGCGTGGGGTGGCGCCAGCGCAGCAGGGCTTCGGCGCCGATCAGCGCCCCGCCCTGCTCGCCGCCCAGCGCCGCCACTTGGGGCTGGAAGAACAGCTCGAACTCGCCCCGCTCCAAGCCTTGCGCCAGCTCGCTCTCGAGCACCAGGTCGGAGTAGGCATGGCGGGCCAGTTCCGCATCGAAGAACTGGTAGTTGGCGCGGCCGCCGGCCTTGGCCTGGTACATGGCCATATCGGCATGCTGGATCAGCTCCTCGGGCCGGCCGCCGTGCTCGGGGAACATGGCCACGCCGATGGACGGCGTGACGCAGAGCCGGCAGCCATCGGCCAGCACCGGCACCTCGACCACGGCCAGCAGCGCCATCAGCACCACCATCACATCCTGGCGGCTGGCAATGTCGCGCAGCAGGATGACGAACTCGTCGCCACCGAAGCGGGCCACCAGATCGGTGGAGCGCAGGCAATCGGTGATGCGCTCGGACACCGTGGTCAGCACCTTGTCGCCTTCCAGATGACCGAGCGAATCGTTGACGCGCTTGAAGTTGTCCAGGTCGATGAAGAGCAGGGCCAGGCGGCGATCGCGGCGCTCGGCCAGCTGCAGGGCCGGGCCCAGCTGCTCCATGAAGGCCGCGCGGTTGAGCAGGCCGGTCAGGGCATCGTGGTGCGCCAGGTGCTGGATGCGGGCTTGTGCGGCCAGGCGGTCACGGATGTCGCGCACGATGGTCATGCGCAGCTGCTCGCCCTGCGCCTCCAGCGTGCGCACGATCAGCTCGACCGGGATGCGCGAGCCGTCGCGGTGCAGCAGGGCCGATTCGTAGCTGAGCTCGCGCCGCTCGGCCATCACCCGGGCGGCCTGCTCGCGCAAATCATCGGCAACGAAATCCAGGGCCGCGCGCCCCACCATCTCGTCCAGGCGGTAGCCCAGCAGGCGGCAGAGCGGCGGGTTGGCATCGCTGATCTGGCCCTGGCGGTGGAACAGAATGCCCTCGACCGAGGCCTGCATGAACTTTTGCAGCCGCGCCTCGGACTCGCGCGCGGCAATCTCGGCCACACGGTGGCGGGTGATGTCGTTGATCATCACAAAGCAGGCCTGCGGCTCGCCGGCGCCCACCAGATGCGGGATCAGGCTGACCTCGACCCAGCGCCCGTCCTCGGGGCGCGCCGGGTCGGCGCCGGGGAGATAACGCTCATAGCTGACGGTCACCCGCTCGCGCAGAAGGCGGTCCACCTGCGGTTGAACCAGCAGCTGGGCATCGTGCCCGATCACCTCGGTGAAGCTGCGCCCCAGGATGCTCTGCTCATCCAGCCCGAAGGCCTGGGCGTACTGGCGGTTGGCGAAATGGCAGCGGTAGGTCTGCGCGTCGTAAAAGGCCAGCAACGCCGGCACATGGTCGGCCAGCAAGCGCATCTGGCTGGCTTGCAGGGCCAGGGCCTCGCTCTGCTCGCGCGCCAGCTGAGCCTGGCGGCGCTGGGCCGTGACATCGCTCCACCAGCAGGCAAAAGCTTCACGCGCCGGCAACCACCGCGCCCGGCAGGCCAGGTCGGGGCCGGCGTCCACGCTGCTCAGCTGAAACTCGAAGTCAGCCCGGGCCGCCAGCAGCGCGCGCAAGCGGCCCTGGTCGGCGCCCGACACCGCCTCCAGCCAGCGCCCAGGCTCGCTACCGGCCCACACCGGGTGCAGCGCGTGCCAGGCGCTGTTGGCCTGCAGCAGCGTGGCGTCTGGGCTCAAGAGACACGCAGCGCAAGGCAACTCATCCCAGCCCAGCGGCTCCGGCTGAGAAGCTGGCCGGCTCATCAGCGTCATGCCTGGCCCTTGGCGGACTCCAGCGCCAGGCACAGGTCGGCCCAGGCACCGGCCTTGTCGGCCGGGCTGCGCAGGAGGTAGTCCAGGCCATAGCTGACCAGCACCGGGATGCCCTCGAACTGGTGGACACGCCCGCGCAAGCGGCCCAGCGGCTCATCGCTGCCCAGCAAGGCCTGGGCCGAGGCGCGGCCCAGGGCGACGATGACCCGCGGCTGCAGCAGGGCCACCTGGCGCGCCAGCAAGGGCCGGCACTGCTGGATTTCGGCCGGGCCGGTCGGCACGCCCGGGCCGGGTCGGCATTTGACGGGCAGGCTGATGTAGGCCTGGCGCTCGCGTGCAGCGGGCTCGGCCGGCGGCCGGCCCAGGGCGGGCGCCGGGTCCAGCTTGAGCGCGCGCAGCATATTGGCCAGCAAGGCGCCGGCCTCGCCGCCGAAAGGCTGGGCCGGGTCTTCGGCCTCGCCGGATGGGTCGGCCACGATCAGCCAATCGGCCGCCTCGGGGCCCGCACCGAAGACATGGGCGCGGCGGCCCTGGCAGAGCCGGCAGGCCTGGCACTCGGCCGCCTCGTAGCGCAACTCGGGCCAGCCCAGGCCGGCCACCAGCTGCTCGCGCTGACCGGCCGGCAAGGCGGGGCGGCTGGGCGTGGGAGCGGCCTGCGGTGCACGTGGCAGCAGCTCGGACACGGCGGCAAGCGCGGCGACCGGTGCCGGAGCCGGCGGGCGAAGCGCCGGCGCAGCGGCGGGTGGGCGAGCGGCCGCAGGCGCTTCAACAGCCGGTGCCTCGCGCTCCGCCACGGCCACCGCGGCATCCGCCGGGTCGCTTGTGGCTTCAGCCGTATCGGGGCGCGGCCAGACCCGCAGGCCCATGGCCGCCAGCATGGCGGTTTGGCG
>JAIXSD010000356.1 GCA_027484885.1 Rubrivivax sp. | reverse complement strand
TCGATCTGGGCGGCGGTGAAGGTGGTCCAGAGCAGCTTTTTCTGGCCGTTCTTCAGCGTGGCCATCTGCACCGGCAGACCCGGGCGCGGCCGGTAGACGGCCAGCAGATCCGCCTCGGTGGCGCCTTGCGGAAAGACCGCATCCAGAGTCAGGAACAGGCCGGCATAGGGTGAGGCGTCGCCGTGCGTCGAGTAGTCCAGAAACTGCGGCGAGCTGCTCGACATGTGGTTGACGATCACATCGCCCATGACGTCGAGGGTGGCCGTCAGGTCCTTGATGTCGCTCCAGCTCCCCAGTCGCGGATCGACCTGGGTGTGATCGATCGGGTCGAAGCCGGCATCGGCGCCGTCGATGGCATGAAAAAAGGGCAGCAGGTGCACGCTGCCGAAGACCTCGCCGAGTGCGCCGCCCGGGCCCAGCAGGCGGCGCAGGCGCTGCAGGTCCTGGCCGTCGAGGCGGCCGCCGAGGCGGTCGACGTAGGTGATCAGTTGGACTTGGTTCTTCATGTCGGTGGGCGGCGTGGCTCAGGCCACGCCGGCTTCGTTCTCGGGCAAGGGGGTCGGGCGTGCCTGGGTTTGCACCCGCAGCATGGCGATGGCGGCGCAGACCAGCAGGGCGCCGGCCAGGCGGATCACATGGTCCGGGCGGCCGCCCAGCAGGCTGTGATAAATCAGCGGCAGCGTCACCATCTGGATCAGCATGGGGATGACGATGAACATATTGAAAATGCCCATGTACACCCCGGCGCGCTCTGGCGGGATGCTGCCGGCCAGCAGCACATAGGGGTTGCCCATGATGCTGGCCCAGGCCAGGCCCACGCCCAGCATGGGCAGCAGCAGCAGCCAGCGGTTCTGGATCTCGGGGATGGCCCACATGCCGGCGCCGGCCAGCACCAGGCACAGCGCATGCACCCGCTTCGGTCCAAAGCGCCGGGTGAAGGGCACCATCGCAAAGGCCGCAAGGAAGGCGACGAAGTTGTAGAAGCCGCCAATCTGCCCGTTCACCAAGCCGGCTTCGCGAAAGCCGGCGGAATGCGGGTCACTGCTCTGGAACAAGGTCAGCGCCAGGGAGGGCACGATGTAAATCCAGTAGCACATCATGGCGTACCACTGGAACAGCTTCATCCACCAGAGCTGGCGCATGGTGCGCGGCATCTCGCGCAGCGCGCTCCAGATCTCGCGCAGGGCCGCGCCCAGGCCGCGCGGCTGCTGGCGCATCTGCGCCAGCTCGTCGGCGCTCAGCGGCAGCTCGGGCACCCGCCGCACCGACCACCAGACCGTGCTGATGGAGAACACGGCACCGATGAGAAAAGCCGTCAGGGTGATCTGGGGGATGTTGTTGCTGCCCAGCGCGTCCTTGTCCATGCCCATCAGCACCAGCAAGGTGGGCGCGAGGTAGGCCAGGGTCTGGGCCAGGCCGGTGAACGCGCTTTGGGTCAGGAAGCCCAGGGAATGCTGGCTGGGATTGAGCCGGTCCGAGACGTAGGCGCGGTAGGGCTCCATGGTCACGTTGTTGGCCGCGTCCAGGATCCAGAGCAGGCCGGCGGCAAACCACAGCGTCGGGCTGAAAGGCATGATCAGCAGGCCCAGGCTGCAGAGCAGGGCGCCGATCAGGAAGTAGGGTGTGCGCCGGCCCCAGCGGCTGACGGTGCGATCGCTGAAAGCGCCCACCAGAGGCTGCACCAGCAAGCCGGTCATGGGCCCGGCCAGCCAGAGCAGGGGCAGGCTGGCTTCGTCCGCGCCCAGGTACTGGTAGATCGGGCTCATATTGCTCTGCTGCAGACCGAAGCTGAACTGGATGCCGAAGAATCCGATGTTCATGTTGACGATCTGCCAGAAGCTGAGTCTGGGTTTGCTGGCGTGATTCATGCGGCCTCGCCCCTTGGCATTGCGGTCTTCAAGACCTGCCTCCAGGGCAGGAAGAAGGCGTCGTCCTCCGGCATGGGGCCGCGCTCGCCACACAGGGCTGCGGCATAGCCATTGGCCAAGGCCAGGCTGTTGGCCAAGGCTTGCCCGCTCAGTTGGGCGGCCAGCAACATGGCGCTGAAGGCGTCGCCAGCACCCACGGTGTCGACCATGCGCGGCAGGGCAAGACCTGGCCCTTGGGCCAGCAGCGCACCGTCCGCAGCGAAGGCGGCATAGCCCGCGCTGCCGCGGGTCAGGATCAGCTGCTGCAGGCCGAAGCGCTGCATCAGCGTCGCCACGGCTGGGCTCAAGGCCTGGGCCTCGCCCAGCGGGTTCAGCGCGGCATCACCCGCGCGGCCAAACCAGCGCAGCAGCAGGTCCAGCTCCTCGTCATTGACCTTGAGCCAATCGGCTTGGGCCAGCGAGGCGGCGGCCAGCTCGGGCGTGTCGGTACCGGCGCGCAGGTTCAGGTCCAGGTAACGCGTGCAGCCCAAGCCTCGTGCGCGCTCGGCCAGGGCCTGGATGCTGGCGCCGGAAACCGCAGCGCGCTGGGCCAGCGTGCCGAAGTAGAAGAAGCGCGGCCGCAAGGTTTCGAGCGCGGCCAAGGCCGGCTCGGCGGCGATGAAGTCCCAGGCGGCCGGCGTGTGGATGTGAAAACTGTGGCCGGCCGGGCTGCCATCGGCGGCGAATTGCTCGCTGACGGTGACGCGACCGGTGGCCTGCGTGGTGTCGATCTGCACGGCATCGGTCGCCAGGCCGAAGCGTTGCAGGCTGGCGCGGATCAGGGCGCCGCCGGCATCGCCGTGGCCGATGCGGCTGACCAAGCACACCGGGGCTTGCGACCCGGGCCCCGTGGCCAGCAAGGCGCCCAGCGAGCGCGCCACATTGAAGGGCGCGCCGCCGGCGACCTGGCGCTCGTGGAACTCGTCCACCAGCGCCTCGCCCACCAGCAAGACGGCAGAGCTAGGCTGTTGCATGGGGCCGCCGCGATCAGAAGTTGTACTTGAGCGTGGCGCGCAGGCTGCGGCCGTTGAAGGCGCGTGCGGCATGGCCATCGCCCTCGATCTCGGTATAGGCCAGGGTGTTGAACAGATTGTTGGCCGAGAGCGAGAGCTGGGCCTTGTCACCCAGGGGCACGTTCACAAAGGCGTTGACCAGGGTGTAGCCCTTCATGGTGATGGTGTTGGCATCGTCACCGTAGGACTTGCCCGAGCCGACCAGGGCGGCGCCCAGCTCGATCTGGCCCAGCATCACGCTCGGTGCCAGCTGGTAGACGAAGTTGGCCTGACGGCGCGGCTTCTTGCCGACGATGCTGGCGTCGTTCGAGGCCTTGATCTTGGCGCTGGTGAAGGTGGCGCCGCCGCTGAGGCTGAAGTCGCCCCAGCTGTAGGCTGCTTCCAGTTCCAGACCGCTGGCCTTGTACTTGTTGGCGCTGAACTTTTGGGTGGTGACCTCGAAATTGCTTTCGGTCGTGCGGGCGTTGAACACGGTGGCGAACAGGCTCAGGCCGGCCTGGCGCCATTTCAGGCCGCCTTCGACTTGGTCGATCTCGTTGACGCTGATGGGCACCGAGCCGTCCAGCGGGTTGCCGTAGAGCAGGCGGTCGGCGCTGAAGGACACGCCGTTGCTGACGCGGGCGAATCCGGCCAGATTGGGCGTCACGCTGTAATTGGCACCCAGCGAGTAGGAGGTGTGGCCGACCTTGTAGTTGACCGTCTTCTGGCTGCTGGCGTCCCAGGTCTTGGCCGTGTTGTTGCCCGACAGGGTGTAGCCGCTGGCCTTTTGCTCATCGCGGCGCAGGCTGCCGTCGAGGATCAAGCTGCCCAGTTCGACTGAAGCCGCGGCATAGGGCGAGGTCTGGGTGTATTGCACGTCAAAAGTGCGCGTGCAGCAGCCTCCCCAGGTGGTCCAGCCTTCAGCGATCGGGCCGGTGCCGGCTTGGCCGGCGGCGTTCAGCACCTGCGAGCCTTCGCCCTGCATGCTGAGCTTGTACTGGTTCCAGAACCAGGTCTGGGCCACGTTCTGCACGCCGTAGAACAGGCCGGCGACCAGGGTGGTCTTGACGCCCTCGCTCTGCATCACCTTGCTCAGCTTCAGGTCGTTGAAGGTGTTGTCAAAGTTGTCCAGCGAGGTGTTGAACAAGGTGCCGGTGAAGGAATTGGACGCGCCGTTGTTGCCGTTGTCGGCTGGGAAGAGTGCGATGAAGCGGCCCGAGTTGCTGGCCTTGCGGAACTTCTCTTCCACGCTGAAGCCATTGCCCAGATCCAGGCCGGCCTCGAAGCCCAGGGCCAGGCTCTTGATGCGCAGGCCGTCGCGGGTGTTGCTGGTCGTGGTGCCGCCGTCCTTGTTGTAGCCGGTGTCTTTGGCCAGGCTGGGGGTGATGAAGAAGGCGGTGCGCGGGTCGATGCCGGAGATGGTGCGGATCGTGCCCTTGTCCACCGTGACGGGCACCGGCATGAAGGAGGGCGTGCGGTCGTTCAAGGCCTTGAGGCTGACGCTGACATAGCCCGCGTCGATTTTCTGCGTCAGCTTGGCGCGGATCTGGCCGCCGTTTTCGACATTCATGCCGGTCGGCCGGCCGCCTTCGCCGATGCGCTGGAAGCCACCGATGTGGAAGCTGGTGCCATTGCCGATGCTGCCGCCGTAGTCGGCATCGAGGCGCATCAGGCGGTCGTCCAGGCCCACGCTCAGGCCGATGGCACCGGCGGGCTTGCCGGCGCCGGTCTTGCTGATGAAGTTGATCAGGCCGCCGGGCGAGTTGGACGCCAGGGTGGAGGCCGAACCGCCGCGCACCACCTCCAGGCGGGCCGTGCTGTAGTCGGCGCGCAGGAACTGGTCGGCGGTGCCGAAGGAGATGTCACCGAAGAGCAGCACGGGCAGGCCGTCTTCCTGCATCTGCACATAGCGCGAGCCACCGGCCGACAGCGGCACGCCGCGCACGGTGACGTTGGCATTGCCCTCGCCGCCGGTCGATTCCGAGCGCAGGCCCGGCACGCTGCGCAGCAGCTCGGCTGCGTTGCTGGCGCCGGTCTTGGCAATCTGTTCGCTGTCGATGGAGCTGACCGAGAGGCTTTGCTTCATCTTGGTCGTGCGCACCGAGCTGCCGGTCACCACCACTTGATTGAGCTTCAGTTTGTCTTGCTTGCTGTCCTGGGTCGCTTCGGCCTCGCCGGCGGGCGCGGCCGCTTGCTGGGCCAGGGCCGGCAGTTGCAGCAGGGCCAGGGTGATGGCGGCCAGGGCCGGGCGGGCAGCTCGGCGGGAGAAGGTCGTGGTGGGGAACGAGGGCTGGTGCTGTCGCATGGTGTCTGTCTCCTTGGAGGGGCGGGTCACGCTCAGGGAAGGCGGCGCGACCCGCGGAACATCGAGACCGCTCGCGGGCTTGCTGCCTTTTGGGGCATCGTGCACCACTGCCGTCTTCTTGGGCACTATTCTGGAACTTATTGCAATCGATTGCAAACAAGGGAAAACGCGTATCCGCCTCGTCGCAACAAGGTTTTTGCAAAATTTATTGCAATCGATCGTCAGGCGGCGCTGCGCCGGACGATCAAGCTCACGCCGAGGGTGCGTGAGGGGCTGCGCTCACCGCGCAGCTGGGCCATCAGCGTGGCCACCAGTTCGGCCCCGGCCTCGGCCACCGGCTGGTGCACGGTGCTCAGCGGCGGGTCGCAGTAGGCGGCCAGGGGCATGTCGTCATAACCGACCACCGCCACGTCCTCCGGCACGCGCCGGCCCGCTGCACGCAGGGTGTGGATGGCCTGCAAGGCCAGCAGATCGCTGCAGGCCACCACGGCGTCGAAGGCCGGCGCCTGCGGCAGCCAGCGTTCCAGCGCCGCGCGGGCACCGCCGGGCTCAAACGGCAGGGCCAGCTCCAGTGCGGGGTCGGCCTGCAGGCCCGCTTCGCGCAAGGCCTGCTGGTAGCCCTCGCGGCGCAGCCAGACCTCGGGCAGGGCGGCGTCACCGAGGAAGGCGATGCGGCGCCGGCCCAGCTGCAGCAGATGGCGGGTGGCTTGCAGGCCGCCGTCGGTGTTGTCGCCGCCCACCGTGCAGTAGAGCTGTTGCGGCAGGGCGCCGCCCCAGACCACCAGGGGCAGCTGGCGTGCGGCCAGGGCGTTGAGCTGGTCGTGGTGGCGCCACTGGCCCACCATGATCACGCCGATGGCCTTGCCCGAGTCGTAGAACTGCGCGGCCAGGTCCAGGTGTTCGGCGTCCACGCGCGAGAGCAGCATGTCGTAGCCCTGGTCCGTCAGGGCATCGGCAATGCTGCCCACCAGGGCCAGAAAGAAGGGGTCGGAGATGTGCTGGCGCGAGGCTGCCTCGAAGGGCACGACCACCGCCACGGTGCGGTTCTTCTGCAGGCGCAGGTTTTGTGCGCCGAGGTTGATCGAGTAGTTCAGCGAGCGAGCCAGCTCGGCCACGCGCTGGCGCGTCTCGGCATTGACCAGCTTGCTGCCGCTCAGCGCCCGCGACACGGTGGACACCGACACGCCGGCCAGGCGGGCGATGTCGGCCATCTGCAAGCGTCGTTGCTCGGCCGGACCGACGGCTGCGGCGGACTGGGCCGGCAAGGCCGTCGCGGGTGATTCAGCAGAAACCCCGGCCGGCGGCAGTGCCGGTGGGGCCGAGGACGGGGAGCGCTTGGACATGGGCGGGGATTGTGCCGCAGCCCCTGCGCGCATGGCGGCCGGCTGACCGGGCGCGCGGCGGCCCGCCATCCGGTGGCAGCCGTGTGCTGCTGCAAAAGCAAAGAAAAAACACCCAACACGCTTCGATGTGCGCGCATCGCGAACAAACACGAGCCGAGCGTCTCGATCACCGCGCCCGCGCGGCGCGCCGGTTGCGCCTTTCGCCCCAAGCCCAGCAAACAAGGGGTCTGTGCGGTGGAATTGAAATGTTAAGCATTGTTAAGATTTGCTGCGGTTTCGTTTTGATACACCTATCGCCCACCTCTGAGGCCCCGGATATGTCGCTCGCCAGCCCCGCTTCCAGCCCCGCGCTCACCATTGTTCATGTGGTGTTTTCTTCGCGCATCGCCGGCGGCGAACGCCATTGCATCGATCTCGCCCAAGCCCAGGCCGCGCTCGGCCATCGGGTGCACGTGATCGGCAGTCGCGGTTCCGCCGTGGCCGGTGAGCTGGGCCCCGACATCCAGTTCCATGGCCTGGCCCTGCCGCTG
>JAIXSD010000217.1 GCA_027484885.1 Rubrivivax sp. | reverse complement strand
GGCGATTTCTTCATCGACTGCAGCGGCTTTCGCGGCCTGCTGATCAACGAAACCCTGGGCGAGCCCTTCATCCCCTGGGGCGACCGGCTCTTCAACGACCGCGCCATCGCCATCCCCACGCCGCTGGAGCCCGATCAGGACATCGCGTCCGAGACCACCTCCACCGCGCTCGGCCACGGCTGGGCCTGGCAGATTCCGCTGACGCAGCGCTACGGCAATGGCTATGTCTACAGCTCTCAGTTCATCAGCGATGACGCGGCGGAGGCCGCACTGCGAGCCCACCTCGGCCCGGCGGCCGAGGGCGCCAGTGCCCGGCGCCTGAAGATGCGCGTGGGCCGCGTGGCGCGCCACTGGCGGCACAACTGCGTGGCCATCGGCCTGTCCCAGGGCTTCATCGAGCCGCTGGAGGCGACCGCGCTGATGTTGATCCAGTTCTCGGTGCAGCATCTGATCGAGGCGCTGCAAGCCGGTGGCGCCGACGCGGCGAGCTTGCGTGAGCGCTACAACACCGAGATCAACCGCATGTTCGACGGCGTGTGCGACTACGTGCAGACCCACTACCTGCTCAACACCCGCGAGGACAGCGAGTACTGGCGCGCCAATCGTGCGCTGAAACCTTGTTCGGACCGCCTGGCCGAGCTGCTGTCCAGCTGGGACGCCGGCGCTGATTTCGATGCGGCCCTGGGCCGGCATGAGGCCGCGCTGATGTACCAACGCCCCTCCTGGTACTGCCTGCTGGCAGGCATGGGCCGCTTCCCGCCGCTGGCGACAGCCGGCAAGGCCCACGCCGCCCCCAGTGCCTCATCCTCTCAGCTGGCATCGCTCAGCGGGCTGCAGGCACGCGCCTCGCTGATGGACCAGGCGCGCCGGCATTTCCTGCCGCACCGGGAAGCTCTGCGACGCTTCGGGCTGACAGGCGCCTGATCTGCCCCAGGCCGCCCGCGGCGCAGGGCATGTGCGCTTGTTTGCCTGCACCCGGGACGCTCAAAAACAAGGGGCTTGAACGCCAAGGTCGCTCAAGCCCGAGATGCCCGCTGCACGGGCTGTTTCACAGGCCCCGCCGCAGGCGAGGCCGAGAGAAACCGAAAGAGGTGCTTCGTCCGACCTGCGCTGCAGGGGCTCAGGCCCGCTTCAAATCACCGCTGCCCTGGCCCGCGCCCCAATGGCGCAGCTTGTGGCCCACGGTGGCGTAGAAGAAGATGATCAGGTAGCAAGGGAGCATGACCCAGTAGGCGCTCTGCGGGCCACCGGCATCGGCCATGCGGCCGTAGACCATGGGCAGCAGGGCGCCGCCGGCAATGCCCATGATCAGCAGGGCCGAACCGCTGGCCGTGTGACGGCCCAGGTCTTGCAAAGCCAGCGGCCAGACGGCCGGCCAGACCAAGGCATTGGCCAGGCCCAGGGCCGCCAGGCAGAACACGGTGTTGGGCACGGCCGGCACGCCGGCCCAGCCCAGCAGCAGCTGCGAGATGCCGCTGTCCTGGCTGGAGCTCAGAGCCACGGCCGCCGACAGCAAAACCCCCAGCACGGCCGAGGCCTGCAAAGCCGTCTTTTGCGAGACGACCCGCGGGATCAGGAGCACGCCCGCCAGATAACCCAACACCATGGCGGCCATGGTGTAGCTGGTCAGCACGGCATAGTTCGCCACGCCGAGCTGCTGGCCATACAGGCCGATGGTGTCACCCGCAATCACCTCAACACCCACGTAGACGAAAAGGCTCAAGGCACCCAGCACCACCTGCGGGAAGCGGAAGACTTCGCCCAGGCGCACCGGCGCGCTGTCGCCCGCGTCATCCAGATCGGGCTCGGCCAGGGAAGAGAAATGGATGACGGCGGTGAACACCAGCAGCACACCGGCCATCACCAAATAGGGCGTGATCAGGCGCGAGGCCAGCTCAGCGCGGGCCAGGGCGCGAGCGGCGGGCTCCAGCGCGGCCAGGTCAACGGCCGCCTTCTGGTCAAAGCCGGACAGGATCAAAGCCGAGAACACCAAGGGCACAACGATGCCGGCCCCCTTGTTGAACAGGCCCATGATGCTGATGCGCATGGCCGCGCTCTCGCGCGCGCCGATGCAGACGATGTAAGGGTTGATGGCCGTCTGCATCAGCGTCATGCCCGAGGCCAGCGTGAACAATGCCAACAGGAAGAGCCCGTAATGGCCGACTTCGGCGGCCGGAATGAAGAGCAAGGCGCCGACAGCCATGACCGCCAAGCTCAGCGTCATGCCACGTTTGTAGCCGGTGCGCGCCAGAATCGCCGCCGAGGGCAGCGCCATCACGGTGTAGGCGATGTAGAAGGCAAAGGTGACCCAGAGCGCCTGGAAGTTGTTGAGCTCGCAAACAATCTTGAGAAAAGGGATCAGCGAGCCATTGAGCCAGGTGACAAAGCCGAGGATGAAGAACATCAGGCCGATGAAGATCATGGCCAGGACCACGCTGCTGGCGGTGGCGCCGGCGCGGGTGGCGGATGAGGTCTGCTGCTGGTTCATGAGGAGATCCAAAAAATCACAAAAAGGCGCGAGCCATGCCTTGCCTCGCGCCGTGTCGCATGCAAAAGGCTGCAAACAACCATCACACAGGCCACCGCCTCATGAGTCCGAGGTTGGAGGCCTGTTGCGGCGCCCGGGTCTGCCGACCAAGGTCGGCGGACACCAGGGCCGCGAGCGCTCGTCAGAACTTGGCGCGCAGGCCGATGCCGAAGCGGCGGCCGTTTTCGTAGATGCCCAGCGGCAGACCGTCCGTGGTGTTGCTGCGCACCAGCTCGTTTCCGATGTTCACGGCCGAGGCGAACAGCGCCACCTTGGGCGTGATGTCCCAGCTGGCCGATGCATCCCACTGACCGTAAGCGCTGTTGACCACCTGGCCGCCCATGGTCATGCCACCGTAGGACTTGGAGCGGTAGTTGTACGACACGCGGGCGCTGATGCCATCACGCTCGTAGTACACACTGGCGTTGTACTGGTCGCGCGAATTGCCCACCACCTGCAGACGCGGCTGGCCAGCCACTGCGCCGGCTTTCGCATCGGTGAAGGTGTAGTTGGCCGTGGCACCGAAGCCGCTGCGGCCGAAGGCCTGTTGCCACTGCAGCTCGAAACCCTTGATGTCGGCACCGTTGTCAGCATTCAAGGGGCGCGATACATTGAGCACCTCGCCGTTGATGGTTTCCTGTTTGGTGTCGGTGTAGTTGAAGGTGTCCAGCTTCTTGATAAAGACCGTGCCGGACAGCAGCGAGCCTTCCTCGAAGTACCACTCGGCGCCCAGCTCGGCCTGGTTGGAATGGATGGGCTTGAGCAGCGGGTTGCCGGCCTTGGCCTTGGTCAGCACCGTGCCGTCACGGGTCAGGCCCGGGTTGAGCACGTCAAAGGTCTGGCGGGCCATGGCCTTGGAGATGGCACCACGCAGGATCAGGTCCTTCTGCAGCGAGTAGGCGACGTTCAGGCTGGGCAAGGTGTCGGTGTAGTTGTTGTCCTGGCTGATGGGCTTGAAGGTCTTGTCGGCCGCCTGGGCAAAGCCGTTCGAGGTCTGCTTGGTCTTGACGAAGCGCACGCCAAAATCACCGCGCCACTTGCCCGTGGAGAAGTCAGCCTTGACGTAGCCGGCCGTGATCTTTTCCTGGATCTTGTAGTGCTCGTTCAGCACATCGGTGTAGGTCATGTTCTTGTCGAACATGGGGATGGCCTTGCTGGCCACCAGCGCATCGTCAAACCACAGGTACTGGGTCAGCGAACCCGGCGAAGCGGCAGCCTGGCTCAGCAGCGGTGAAGGGCCGGTGGAGAGGTCAGCCAGGGTCAGGTTTTGCCAGCTGGCGGCGGCGCCATTGGCCGTACCCTGGCTGCGGAAGTTCTGCTGCGTGCTGTCGCGGTGCTTGGCGCCGAACTTGACGGTGCTGATGAAGCCGTTGTCCACGTCCAGGGTCACATCGCCCTGCAGGTAGTTTTCCTTGCTCTCCATGCGACGCACACGGTCGCTGGTGCCGCCACCGGGCTTGAGCACCAGGCCCTTGTAGCTCAGCGGGTCCATGTCGTACTTGACGCCGTACTTGTCCAGGCCCATGTCGATGGTGGCGGTGGCATTGCCCTCCATCCAGAAATGGCGGTCATGGCGGCTGCCGCCTTCGGACGATGTGGTGCCGGCCTGGCCGTGCACTGTCCAGCGGTCAGACTTGTAGCTGCCATCCAGATCCAGCACCTTGGTCTTGATGTAGGAATCGCGGTAGATGGGCTCAAAGGACACATTGGTCGGCCCGATGGAGCCGCCCACCAGGGCCTTGGTGCCGTCCGAAGTGGTGATGAAGCTGGGGTTCTGGACCTTGATGACGCCATCCACCGCCTGACCGCTGGCCTGCCAGAGGTAGTTCTGGTTGCTGTTGTCCATCTTCATGTCCGAATTCATGTAATTCAGGACGATGTCGGTCCGCTGGTTGGGCTGGAACTGCAGGGCAAGGTTGCCAGTGGTGCGGTCGCGGTCCTGGCGGAAGATGGCCGAGCCACCACCCCAGGCGGCATAGGCCTTGGTCGAGGCCGCGCCGGTAGGCACATTGTTCTTGTCGACCGGCAGCACGTCATACTTGCCGTCATCGAACATTTCCAGGCCATCGCGGCGCATGGTGCGCTTCTGCTTGCTCAGGGCCAGCATGACACCGAAGGTCTTGTCGGCGCTCTTCCAGTTCAGCAGACCGGACAGCTGCGGGTCGGTCTTGCCGGGCAGCTGGCTGTAAATGGCCTCGGCCGAAGCCTGCAGGGTCAGCGGGTCCTTGAAGGACAGAGGCTTGCGGGTCTTGACGATGACCAGGCCACCGATGCTGCCTTCGTCCAGATCGGCCGAGGGGCTCTTGAAGACATCGAGGCTACCGACGATTTCAGACGGCAACACGTCGTAGTTGAAGCTGCGGGTCTGCGCTTCGTTCAACCACCATTCCGAGCTCGCCACGGCCTGGCCGTTGAGCTGGGTCATATTGAGGTTTTTGTCGGTGCCGCGCACGAAGATGGCCTTGCCCTCCCCCCAGCTGCGGTCCACCGAGATGCCAGGCACGCGCTGCAGCGAGTCGGCCACGTTTTTATCGGGGAACTTGCCCACATCCTCGGCCGAGATCGAATCCACAATGCTGGAGTTCTCGCGCTTCTCGACGAGGTTCTTGTTGAGCGTGGCGCGAATGCCGCGAACCTCCACCTTCTCCAGCTCGTTGGCCTTGGCCGGCTCATCCGCGGCATACGCGCCGTGCAGAGCCAGTGAGCCAACGATGGCGCTGATCAGTTGGGGCAGAACTTTTTTCTGGAACGACAAGGGCTGATTCATGGAACAGGTCTCCGAAAGTGTTTTGCGTCTTGCTTGATGTGATGATGAGTCCGCTGCCACAGCGCAGGCAGCAAGCCGGGCAGGCCCATGCTTCGACCTGCGCAATTTAGCGGCCCGCTGCAGCGCCAGATCAGCACGTTGCGTTTTGCAGGACTTCATTGCATCGGTCTTACAAAGCAAGCGCTGGCGCAAGACAAAAGCGCGGGGATACCCGGGGTTTCAAGGGCTGCGACCGGCACCAAGCAGCCTCTCGGTTGTCTCGTGTGGCCCTGCAGCCCGCGCCGCCACCGGGCTCATGGTTCCGGGGTCGGCCCTGACGGTCCGACTTCCCTGCGCTGCTCGCGCCTCAGGGCCCGTGCCCATCTCACTTCATTCGCTTCGCTCATTGCGTTCGGACAGGGGCACCGAGTCAGCGCTTGAAGCGCGCGAGTACGCGCGCCCCCCGAGGCGCTGCGCTGCTCGGCCCGGCACAAATCGCCCGGCAGCGGCCCGGGCTGCAGGGCGCTTGCATCGCGGTCGATGTGCCCCTTCCACGGTGAAACACGCCACACTCGGAGGTGGCTCGGCCCGCCGACGGGCGATTTGTGCGCGGCCGAGGGCGCAGCGGAGCGGCTCAGGCGCGTGTACTCACGCGCTTCAAGCGCTGACTCGGCGCCACTGTTTGACCACAG
>JAIXSD010000557.1 GCA_027484885.1 Rubrivivax sp. | reverse complement strand
GGCCACTGCAGGGCGTCGTAGCCATGCGGGCCGACCTCGCGGTCGATCACCGCGAAGGAGTCATGCTCGATGGCCCGCCCGGCGGCGGTCAGCTGCTCGGTGACGGTGTTGCCCTGGGCGTGGTGCACGCTCATGCCGGGGCATGCCCGTGGGCATGGTCGTCGTGGGGGTGATGGTGGTGGTGCTCATGACCGTGCTCATGCGAGTGGCTATGGCCATGGCTGTGATCGTGTGCATGCGAATGGTCATGCGAATGGTCATGCCCATGGTCGTGATCATGGACATGCGGCTCCGGCCCATGGTGGTGGCCGCCATGGCCCAGGCTGACGGCGATCTCGCGGAACTTGCAGCCATCGCAGGGCATCAGGGCGGCCGGGGCGCCGGCGCGCAGGTCGGCGGCGCGCTGCTCCAGCAGCTCGAAGATCTCGCGCTCGGCGCCGAAGTAGTCGGCCAGGGCAAAACGCAGCTGCGGGTACTGCAGGCGCAGATGCTCGACCTGGCGCTGGATGCGGCTGATCAAGGTGCCGCTGAACAGGTAGTAAGGCAGCACGACGATCTGCGTCATCAGTTGCTGGCTTTGCCGCTGCACCACCCGCTCCAGGCGCGGGTGGGTGATGCCGGTGAAGGCCACATCGACCAGCTCATGGTCGCCCTCCTCCAGCAGCCAGCGCGCCATCTTGGCCACATCGCCATTGGCCTGGCGGTCCGAGGCGCCGCGGCCCAGCAGCACCACGCCGGTGTTGCGCGGGTCGGGCATGTCCAGGCTCATCATGGCCTGGCGCAGGCGGCGCTTGAGCAGGGCGAGGATGGGGTCGCAGGCGCTCAAGTGCGGCGCATAGAGGAACTGCGTGCCCGGGCAGTCCAGCCGCGCGCTGTCGATGGCCTGCGGGATGTCCATCTTCACATGCCCTGCGGCATTGAGGATCAGCGGCAGCACCAGCACGCGCTGCGCACCGGCAGCGGCGCGGCGCAGGCCGCTGTGCAGCATCACCGGCGCAAACTCGATGAAGCAGACCTCGATGCGCCAGCCCGGCTGACGCTGGCGCCATTGCTGGGCAAAGGCCTCGATCTCGTCGTTGGCGCCGGCCTCGCGCGAGCCGTGGCCCACCAGCAGGATGGTTTCGTTGGGAGTGATTGACATGAGAGTTGCGCCTCAGAGTTCGGGCTGGGCCGGCGCGCGGGCGCGGCGGAAGCGGTGGGTGAAGCTGGGGTCGTAGAGCTTGGACTTGGCCAGCTCGGGCCAGTGGCGCGAGCCCAGGGTCGGGCTGGCGATGACCATGGACTGGCTGACGATGCCGGCCTCGCGGCAGCGCTGTTTCACATCGGCCAGGGTGGCGCGCAGGATCTGCTCCTCGCCCGGCCAGGAGGCCTTGTGCACCACCAGGATGGGCGCGTCCTCGGCCCAGCCGGCCGCGCGCAGCTCGGCCGTGAGCTGGCCCAGCAAGGTGATGGACAGAAAGATGCACAAGGTGCAGCGGTGCGCGGCCAGGGCCGCCAGGTCCTCGCCCGCCGGCATGGGCGTGCGCCCGGCCACGCGGGTGAAGATGACCGTCTGCGTCAGCTCCGGCAAGGTGAAGGTTTCCACCGCCGCCGCGGCCGAGGCCATGGCCGAAGACACGCCCGGCACCACGCGCAGCGGCACGCCGGCCGCGTCGAGCGGCTGCACCAGCTCCATCAATGCGCCGTAGAGCGCTGGATCGCCGGTCTGCAGGCGCAGCACGGTGTCGTGGCGCGCCGCGCGCTCGATCAGCCAGGCCGACATCTGGTCCAGCGTCATGCCTTTCGAATCGGCGATCTCGCAGCCCGGTGGCGCCCAGCGCGTGGCCGCCTCATCGACCAGGGAGCCGGCGAAGAGGATGGCACCGGCGCGCTCGATCAGGGCGCGGCCCTTGACCGTGATCAGGTCCGGGTCGCCCGGGCCGGCACCGACAAACCAGACCGTGCCGGGCTCGGCTCGCGCTTCGCTCATGCCCGGCCTGGCTGAGGTGCAAAACACTGGGCCGCCAGCGGCAGGCGGCGCAGCGGGCCATCGGCACGCAGCAGCCACAGCGTGCCCAAGGTCACCAGGGGCTCCAGCATCACGACCGGCGCGTAGGCGATGGCAAAGCGCGCCCATTCGGCCAGGCTGGTCTCACCCTGGCCCAGGGCCAGCCAGAAGCCCACCATGGCGATCACGCCGCCGTAGTAGGCGCTGTCCAGCTGCAGCAAGGTCTTGACCGTGACCGGCCGCTCGCCATGAACCAGGCGCCGGGCCAGGCCGTGGTGCACCGCCATCAGCGGCAGCATCAGCGAGAGCGAGTTCACCGCCAGATGCACCAGATCCTGCGGCTCGAACACCAGGCCTTGCAGCAGCAGGCCCAAGGGCAGGCCCACGAGCGTGGGCACAAAGCCAAAGCTCAGGTAGAGCGGCATGGCGCCGAGGAAATGCAGCTCCGACGGCCCCGCCTTCATGTGAAAGGCCTGCATGAAGAGCGAGAAGAACAGCGCCGCCAGCAAGGTGCGCAGCAAGAGCGCCGGCTGCTTGAACAGCGGCGGCAGATGCGCCAGCACCAGGGGCGCGGCCACGGCGGCGGCCAGGGTCAGTTTGGCGGGGGCGATCAGCCCGGGTTCGATGTGCATGGTGGCAGCTCCGGTGAGAGTGACGGTGGGTGGGTGGAACACAGCGCAGCCGAGAAAGAGAGAAGAGGCCGCGCAGGGGCGCGCCACGCGCAGGCCTCGGCCAGAGCCGGGCGCACGCGTCAGCGGGGAAAAGATTTCGGGGCCGGGGTCAGAAGCAGGGTCGGCAGCACGGCGCTGGGCGCAATCGGCCATGCAGCAGCCTCAGCCGGCCGGCCGCTCTTGCACCGACGCAGCAGCGCCGAGGACGAGCGAAACCGATCCAGGCTGGCCGCGCACAGGCCACAAGGCCCGACGAGCGAGAACCCGAAACTCAGACCCGATCAGGGCCTAGGAGGGAGAGGAATCCATGGGTAGAGACACCGAAACAGCGCGATTGCCCGCTTCCCCGCAGGTTCTCGCCACATGGTGCGGCAGCCCTGGGGCTGCGGCGCACCGCTTCGTTGGCCGGTATCCGGGCTGGTGAAATCGAGTCCATCGCCTTCCCAGATGCAGACAACAACATCCAGTGGCTTGAGATGAACCCTGAGGCCAGCTTGGCGCAAGGCCAGGCCGCTTCGTTCACGCACCGTTGCGGGGGCAGCTCAGTCAGGCAAGGTCCGAAGGGACGGCTTGCAACTACTGATTCCCGTTTAACTGCGGGACTTTTGGGAGTCCCACGAGCACCAACAGGCCCGCATCCTAGCGCAAAACCCCTGGTACCAACAAGCGCTGTGCGAACTGCGGGTTAGGCAAAAACAGCCGCGGGCGTGAGGCCGGGGCAGCGACCCTGCAAGCGCTGGGCCCGTGGCCCCGGCCCTAGAATGCCGGCATGAACTCCTCGACCTTTTGGTTTCGATCACTGCCGGCCGTCCTGGCCCTGCTGAGCGGCCTTCTTTGCGCCTCGGCCCAGGCTGCCGATCCGGCGCCAGCCAAGCCCGCCGCTCCAGCGCCTGAAGCCCCCGCGGCCGCAGCCGCGGATGGCGTGGCCGATGCGCGCGTGAGCGTCACCGTGATCGAGGATGACAGCACCCGCATCGAAGAGACCCGGGTGCGCGGCCAGACCCAGAAGGTCACGGTCCAGTCCAAGAACAGCAAGCTACCGAGCTACGAAATCATCATGGGCGATGGCAGCCGCGACCTGTCGGCCGGCCCGGGCTCCACGCGCGGCGCCGCCGGCAAACGCGTCTGGAACGTTTTCAACTTCTGAGCGCTGCGCCCGGCCGCCTGAGCCTCACTCCCTCAAGCCGCCGCCGCGCCCGCCTCGATTTCCACGCTGTAGCAAGCGATCAAGCAGTGCTGACATGGCCGTATTTACCGAAGTGACACTGGAGCAGGCGCAAGCCCTGATCAACCGCCTGGACCTGGGCCAGGTGCTGGAGCTGCGCGGCATTGGCGCCGGCATCGAGAACACCAACTACTTCCTGACCACCGAGCGCGGCGAGTTCGTGCTGACGCTGTTCGAGCGCCTGAGCTTCGAACAGCTGCCCTTCTACCTGCAGCTGATGAAGCACCTGGCCGCGCGCGGCCTGGCCGTGCCCGACCCGCAGGCCGATGCGCGGGGCGAGATCCTGTTCGAGATCCAGGGCAAGCCCGCCGCCCTGGTCAACAAGCTGCGCGGCGGCCACCAGCTGGCGCCCGATCTCTTCCACTGCGAGCAGGTTGGCGCCGCCCTGGCCCGCATGCATCTGGCCGGCCAGGATTTCCCCCTGCACCAGCCCAATCTGCGCGGCCTGGCCTGGTGGACCGACACCGTGCCCGTGCTGCTGCCCCATCTGGCGCCCGAGCAAGCGGCGCTGCTCAGCGCGGAGCTGGCCTACCAGCAGCAGCTGGCCGCCTCGCAAAGCTATGCCGAGCTGCCGCGCGGCCCCATCCATGCCGATCTGTTCCGCGACAACGTGATGTTCGAGCTGCTGCCACCGCAGCCCGAGGGCGTGCAGCCCCTGCAGGGGCGCGAGCGCCTGAGCGGCTTCTTCGATTTCTATTTCGCCGGCGTCGACACCTGGCTCTTCGATCTGGCTGTGTGCCTGAACGACTGGTGCATCGACCTGGCCAGCGGCCGGCTTGACGAAGCCCGCGCCCAGGCCTTTGTGAGCGCGTATGAATCGGTGCGGCCGCTCAGCGGCACCGAGCACCGCCTGCTGCCCGCCCTGCTGCGCGCTGCGGCGCTGCGCTTCTGGATCTCGCGGCTCTGGGATGTGCACCTGCCGCGCCAGGCCAGCCTGCTCAAGCCGCATGACCCCAGCCATTTCGAACGCGTGCTGCGCGAGCGCATCGCGCGCGCCTGGCATGCCCTCCCCTCCACGTGAAGCGCCCAGCCGCGCCGCACCACGCCCCACCGAGTTTTTGAGAAGTCCACGGAATGAGTGACGCCAGCCGCCCTACCCCCGCCATGATGCTGCACCTGCAGACCGTGCCGGCACGCAATGGCCTGCTCTGGATACGCCATGGCTTCAAGGTCTTCCAGCGCCGCCCCCTGGCCCTGGCCAGCCTGTTCGCCACCTTTGTGTTCCTGGCCTTTGTGCTCATGATCCTGCCGGCCGTGGGCTTCATGCTGCTGCTGATGGCGGTGCCCCTGCTCTCGCTGGGCTTCATGCTGGCCACCCATCTGGTGCTGCAGGACAAGACGCCGACCGC
>JAIXSD010000476.1 GCA_027484885.1 Rubrivivax sp. | reverse complement strand
TGGCGCTCGCAGCGCGCCCGCAGCTGGGCTTGCAGGGCCGGGGACTCGGCCAGGGCAAAGCCCTCACCGGCCAGCCATTCCAGCTGGTCGTGCAGGAAATTGCCAGCAAAGGCGCCGCGCGGAAAGCGGTGCCAGGCGGGCAGCACGCTGACGCTGCTTGAGGTTTGGGTTTGAACCTGGGTTTGGGCGGGCGCCTGCGCCGCCAGGGCTGCCGCCTCGGGGTCTGCCAGGCGGTCTTCGTCATCGCGCGCGGCGGCGTCGCTGATCAGGCGGCCGGCATCCAGCGCTGGGGCCTTGGCGCTGCTCAGCGCGCGCACCAGGGCCGAGAAGCTGCTGACCGTCCAACGGCGCTCGAACTGGGCTTCGTACACCTCGGCCTCGCGCAGCGGCGGCGCCGACTCGCGCGCTTGCAGGGCGCTGCAGGGCCAGTCCGGGCGGTAGATCAAGCGCTTCAGCTGGATGCCTGCCGGATCGCCTGCGGCCAGATCCTCGGCCGAGGCCCAAAGCTCCTCCGGCGTCTGCGGCACACCGCCACCGAGCACATAGCCCAGGGCGCTGCGGTGCGCCTGGCAATCCTCGCTCTGCCCCACTTTCAGGGCCGAGACGCCCAGCCACAGGGCATGGCGGGCGCGGGTCAGGGCCACGTAAAAGAGGCGCAGGTCCTCGCGCTGGCGCTCCAGATCAGCGGCGGCGATCTGCTCGGCATCGGGCTCCAGATACAGCTGCTGCTCCAGCTTGACGTAGCGCGCGCGGCGCTTGTCCACGGCGCGGAAGCTGGCAGCAAAAGGCAGGAACACCAGCGGGTATTCCAGGCCCTTGGACTTGTGCACCGTCACCACCTTGACCAGATCGGCGTCGCTTTCCAGGCGCACGATCTGCTCCTCGCCTCCGGTGCTGCCGGGCTCGGCGATCTGGGCCGCCAGCCAGCGGATCAAGGCCTGCTCGCCGTCCAGCTGGCTGCTGGCCGCCTGCAAGAGTTCGGCCAGATGCAGCACATTGGTCAGGCGGCGCTCACCGCTGACCTGCAGCGTCAGGCCCGCAGCCAGCCAACGGCTGGGCAGCTGCAGGCGGTGCAGGGTCTGGCGCAACATGCTCAGCACGCCTTGCTGCTGCCAGACGCTGTGCAAGGCCTTGAGCTGCTCGCTGCGCAGATCAAAGGCCTCGTCGTCGCGGGCCAACTCGGCCAGCTCGGCCAGACTCAGCCCCAAGGTCGGGCTGGCCAGGGCGGCACGCACCAGGCGGGCATCGAGCGGCGAGGCCACGGCACGCAGCCAGGCCAGCAGGTCGCGGGCCTCATCGCTGGCGAAGACCGAATCCTTGTCCGACAGGTAAACCGAGGCCAGGCCGCGGCGCCGCATGGCCTCGCGCACGGCCGTGGCTTCGCGGGCATTGCGCACCAGCACAGCGATGTCGGCTGGGCGCAGGCGCTGGAAGCTGCCCTGGGCTTCGTTGCGGAAACCGGCCTTGTCGTCGTTGAGCAGGCCGACGATGGTCTCGGCGCAAACTTCACCGAATCGCTGCAGGCTGGCGCGGCCATCTTGCAGATCCTGGTCCAGCCACAGCTGCAGTGCGGGCACGGCTCCGTCACTGCAGACGAAGACCTCAGCCCGGCCACGCGCCGCCACAGGCTGGAACGGCAAAGGGCTGGCCTGCCCCGAGCTGCCCAGCAAGAAGGCACCGGCGTCAAAGGCCTCGGCCCGAGCAAACACGGTGTTGACCGCCTGCACCAGGGCCTGCGTCGAGCGGTGGTTGGTGCCCAGCAGGTAGTGGCGCCCCTCGGTCTGGCGGCGTACGTTCAGATAACTGTAAATATCGGCGCCACGGAAACCGTAGATCGATTGCTTGGGGTCGCCGATCAGCAAGAGCGTGCTGTCGCGCGCGTTGTCGGCGATGCGGTAGAGCCGGTCGAAGATGCGGGTCTGCAGCGGCGAGGTGTCCTGGAACTCATCGATCAAGGCGACCGGGTACTGGGCCCGCATGCGCTCGCGCAGGCGGCGCGCATGCTCGCAATGCCGCGCTTCATCGAGAGCCTCGTCCAGGCGCTGCAGCATGTCGGCAAACCCGAAGCTGCCGTCCTGGCGCTTGAGCTCGGCCAGGCGATCGCGGATGTGCAGGGCCGCGTGCAGGCGCAGGGGCGCGCTGGCCGAAGGCAAGGCGGCAAGGTCGTGGAACAGCGCTTCGAGTGCAGCAAACTCGGGCGGCAAGTCGGGCAGCGTCTCTCCGGGGCTAAGGGCTTCTTCCAAACCCGAGGGCAGAAGGCGTGTCGCACCCGTCTTCATGTTCGGCGTCTCAAGATCCGGATCGTGAGCCCAGTCCGCCAAAGCCTGGAGCCATTCGCCGCAACGGCGCTGCTGCAGCAAGCGCTTGTTGAAACAGCTTTTCTTGGGCGCCAGTTGCGCATCGATCCACAGCCGCATGGCCTCGGCGCGCTCGGCCCAGCCATCCTTCAACAAGGCCAAGGCCTCACGCCGCCGGGCTTTCAGCGCCTCGATCAGCGCGCCCAGCGCGCCCGGCAGTTCCTGCTCAAAACCGGCCGCCTCGCTGGCCTGCGCTAGCTCCTGATCCAGCAAAGCCTGGGCATCAGCACCCAGGGCGCCCACGCCGGGCCAGACTTCGAGTACGGCATCGAGCTCTTCGCCGGCCAGCGGGTAGACCTGCTGGCGCCAATAGTCCTGGGTGGCGCCGTCCAACAGCAGGCGCTCATTGGCCACCAACTCTTCGTCGAACAGGCAGCCGCTGTCGAAGGCATGCTCGCGCAGCATGCGCTGGCACCAGGCGTCGATGGTGTGCACAGCCGCTTCGTCCATGCCCTCGGCCGCGGCGGCCAGGCGCCAGGCGGCGGCGCGGCGGCTGGGGCCTTCGGGGTAGGCCTCGAGCAGGGCTTGCAGCAGGCCATCGGCCGCCACCGCTTCACCGCGGAACACCCGCGCCGCTTCCAGCAGGCGGGCGCGGATGCGGTCGGACAGCTCACGCGTGGCCGCGCGGGTGAAGGTCATCACCAGGATCTCGGCCGGCAGCAAGGGCCGCCCAAAGGCTACCTCCTCACCGCCATGGCCCAGCACCAGGCGCAGGTAGAGGGCGGCAATCGTCCAGGTCTTGCCGGTGCCCGCGCTGGCCTCGATCAAGCGGCTGCCCCAGAGCGGGAAGCTCAGGGGATCGAGGGCAATGCCCGGGGTGTTCACGGTGGCGCTCATGGCTGGGCCTCCAGGTTCAAGGCTTCGCCCTCCGCAGCTTGATGCAGCTGCATCTCCACGCCCTGCTCGGCCCAGGCGCGCAGGGGGCCGAAGAGGCGCTGGGCCAGGTCTTCAAAACGGCCATCGGCGCAGAGTGCGGCATAGCTGGGGTAGACGCGGGTGAGGCTCATCTCCTCGCCCTCGCCCGGCGCTGGCTTGCGCCCGGCCATGGCAAAACCGCCGCCCTCGAAGACCTCGGCCGGCTTGCCTTTTTCGGTATCGAGAAAGGCCAGCGCGGTCTTGGGCGCCAGCGGCAGCGGCTCCTGCATGCCTTGTTGCCACAGCGCGATCAGGTCGGCCAGCAGGGGCTGCGCCTCCTCCTGGCTCAGCGGCTGCAGGCGCAGCCAGGCATCGCGGCCGACCAGCACGCCGGGCACGCTGTCAAAGCCGCAGCTGCTGGCGGCCAGCATGCGCACCCAGGGCGCAATCAGGCGCTCCATGCGCAGCGCGGGCGGCTTGCCCTTGGCGGCGGCCTT
>JAIXSD010000581.1 GCA_027484885.1 Rubrivivax sp. | reverse complement strand
TGTTTCATTCAGAGCGGCAGCTCACCCGGGTTCAGCAGGCTGGCAGGACACCAGCCGCGCAGGCTGTTAAAAAATGCAAGGGCTTGGGCGCGCTTCAGATCGCTCTTCATCAGCTGCGCCTCGCGCAGCCGCCCTTCTTGCAGAAGTTCATCTCGGTAAACACCGGGCAGAAGCCCGGCTTGCAGGCGTGGCGTCAACCACTGCCCCTCAATTTGCACGGCGATATTGCCAAAGCTGCACTCGGTCAGTTCCCCGGCCTCGTTCCACAGCAGCACATCAAAAGCCCCGGCAGGCTTGGCAGCGGCGAAGGCCTCGTACACCTCGCGCCGCGTGGTCTTGTGCTGGATGAACTCGGCCGCCGCCCCTTGCGAGGCGATGGCGTGTGCAGCCAGCGCGAGTATCACGCAATTTGGTGTCGGCTCCAGCGGCGTGGCGCGCATTTGCAGGCCTGCGTGTGCGCAGAACGTGAGGCGCACACGCCATTCACCCTGCGCATGCGCCGCCGCCAGCTCAGCCAAGGCTGCGCGCAGCTCGGGCAGCTTGGGCTTGAGCCCGAAATGCTGGCAGGTGCGCTGCAAACGGGTCAGATGGCCGCTCAGCCGCACCCACTGGCCAGCGGAGAGTCGCAGTGTTTCCAGCGCCGCCACCGGCGCCTGGGCACGCAGCAGAAAGCGGGCCTTGGCCCGCCACTCGGCCACCTCGGCCGCGGCTTCGGAATCGAGCGTGATGGCACTGCCGACGCCGGCCGACAGATAGGCGGCATCAGCGCCCTCGCCCTGCTCCACCGTGCGGATGGGCACGTTGAACGTGGCCACGCCGCCGGGCTGCAAAAGCCCCAGCGCACCGCAATACCAGCCGCGCGGCTGCGGCTCCAGCTCGGCAATGATCTGCATGGCCCGCACCTTGGGCGCACCGGTGACCGAGCCGCAAGGAAACAGGGCCGCGAACAGCTCCGACAAGCGCAGGCGCGGCCGGCTGACGGCGCTGATGGTGGAAGTCATCTGCCAGACGGTCGGCAAGGCGTGCAGCTCAAACAAGCGCGGCACGCGCACGCTGCCGAGCTGGGCCACGCGGCCGATGTCGTTGCGCAGCAGGTCCACGATCATCAGGTTCTCGGCCCGTTCTTTTTCGCTGGTGCGCAAATGGGCCTGGGCCGCCTCGTCTTCCACCACATCGCGGCCGCGCGCCGCCGTGCCCTTCATGGGCTGGGCGGCCAAAAGCCAGCTGTGCTGGGCATCGGGCACGGGGCGCCAGTCAAAGAACAACTCGGGCGAAACGCTGGCCACGCCGGCCTCGCGCAGGAACAGCGAGAAGCCGCCGGGCTGGCTGCGGTGCAAGGCCAGAAAGAAGGTGGCCAGATCGACACCGGGCGACAAGCGGGACTGCAGCCGCGTGGTCAGGTTGACCTGGTAGCAGTCACCGCTGCGAATCCACTCGCGGATGCGTTCGATCTGCACCGACTCGGCGGCCTCGTCCTGCGCATCGGCCCAGCTGTCGGTGAGCAAGTCGCGCGAAGCGGCTGCAACTTCGGGCCAGGGCTGCGGCGCCTGCTCGTACACCGCGAACTCAGCCAGGCGCGCACCGCGCGCAGCCTGGGTGCGCAGCGCCGGGTCAAGCGCAACCGCAGCCTCGTAACGCAGCCCGCCCAGCACCCAGGCGCCGGCACGGCTGGCCGCATGCGCGGCATCGAGCACGGGCACCACCTCCTCGGGGGCATGGGCGCGCAGCCAGCGGACTGGTGGCTCGTAGAACGCACCCCGCACCCGTTCGCCGTCTTCACGCGCCAGCGGGTGGCGCGGGAAATCAAAAGCCGCCCACAGCGCGGCGGCCTGGGGTGCCGCAAGCTCAGCCATGGGCCCCGATCCTGCTCATGAACATGACTGGAGGATGAGAGCGAGAGGGATCAAAGAGACAGGAAGTGCTCGCGGTAATAGGCCAGCTCATCGATGGACTCGTGGATGTCGGCCAGGGCGGTGTGGGCTTGGGCTTTCTTGAAACCATCGAGGATGCCGGGCTTCCAGCGGCGTGCCAACTCCTTGAGCGTGGACACATCGAGGTTGCGGTAGTGGAAGAACTCCTCCAGCTTGGGCATGTAGTTGGCCAGGAAACGGCGGTCCTGGCAGATGCTGTTGCCGCACATGGGCGATTTGCCGGCGGGTACATACTGCTTGAGGAAGGCGATGGTCTGGGCCACGGCCTCGTCTTCGCTGATGGTGGAGGCCTTGACGCGGTCGATCAAGCCGCTCTTGCCATGCGTGCCCTTGTTCCAGGCATCCATCTTGTCCAGGGTCTCGTCGCTCTGGTGGATGGCAAACACCGGGCCTTCGACCCGCACATTGAGCTGCGCATCGGTGACCACCACGGCAATCTCGATGATGCGGTCGGTCTCGGGGTAGAGGCCGGTCATTTCCAGGTCGATCCAGATCAGGTTCTGGTCCTTGATGGGCAGCAGGGGCGCGGCGTCGGCCGGGGCGGAGGGGGTCAGGTCGCTCATGGGCAGGGCTTTCAATGCAATCAGTGCGCCGCATTGTCGCAGCCCTACACTTGCCACCCATGTTTGCAAGCCTTTCCCCGACCCTCCACCCCACGATGCTGAGCCTGGCCTTCGCCCTGGCCCTGCTGCTGTCCCTGGGCCTGAAATTCTGGTTGAGCAGCCGCCAGGTGCGCCATGTGATGCAGCACCGCGGCGCCGTGCCGGCCGCTTTTGCCGCCACCGTGCCCCTGGCCGCGCACCAGAAAGCCGCCGACTACACCGTCGCGCGCAGCCGCTTCGGCCTGCTGAACCTGGCCTTCGACAGCGCCCTGCTGCTGGCCTGGACCCTGCTCGGCGGCCTCGATCTGCTCAACAGCTGGGTGCATGCGGCCACGGCCGAGCGCTTTGGCCCCATGGTCTATCAGCTCAGCCTGCTGGTGGCGTTCACCCTGGTGAGCAGCCTGCTGGACCTGCCCTGGGAGCTGTACAACACCTTTCGCATCGAGCAGCGTTTTGGCTTCAATCGCATGACGCTCAAGCTGTACGTGGCCGATGCGCTCAAGGGCGCCCTGGTCGGCGCGCTGATCGGCCTGCCGATCGCCGCCCTGATTCTGTGGCTGATGGGCACGGCCGGCAGCATGTGGTGGCTGTGGGCCTGGGGCAGCTGGATGGGCTTCAATCTGCTGATCCTGGTGCTCTACCCCACGGTGATCGCGCCGCTGTTCAACAAGTTCACCCCCCTGCCCGACGAGGCGCTGAAAGCGCGCGTCGAGGGCCTGATGCAACGCTGCGGCTTTGCCTCGCAAGGCCTGTTCGTGATGGATGGCAGCCGCCGCTCGGCCCATGGCAATGCCTATTTCACCGGCTTCGGCCCGGCCAAGCGGGTGGTGTTTTTCGACACCTTGCTGCAGCGCCTCAACGGCAGCGAGGTCGAGGCGGTGCTGGCCCATGAGCTGGGCCACTTCAAGCACCGCCATGTGCTCAAGCGCATGCTGACCATGTTTGCACTCAGCCTGGCCGGCTTTGCCCTGCTGGGCTGGCTGAGCTCGCAGGCTGGCTTCTACATCGCCTTCAATGTGCAGCCCAATATGGCGGCGCCGAATGACGCGCTGGCCTTGCTGCTCTTCATGCTGGTGGTGCCGGTGTTCAGCTTCTTCTTCACGCCGCTGGGCAGCCGGATGTCGCGCCGCGACGAGTTCCAGGCCGATGCCTACGCCTGCGCCCACGCCAGCGGCGCGGAGCTGTCGTCGGCCCTGCTCAAGCTGCACGAGGACAATGCCGGCACGCTGACGCCTGACCCGGTCTACGCCGCCTTCTACTACTCGCACCCGCCGGCCAGCGAACGCCTGGCGGCCATCGCCCGCCAGCCGTCTGGGTCGACCCACGCCGCCCTGCAAGGGGCTGCCTCGTGAGCCAGGCTGGCAAGTTTGCGCAGCTGGACCTGGGCCTGGTGGTGCGCGGCCACGGCCGGCATTACATCGTCGAAGACGCCGAGGGCCAGCGCCGGGTCTGCCACCCGCGGGGCAAGAAAAGCGACTGCGTGGTGGGCGATCAGGTGCGTTGGGCACCCTCCGGTTCGGACGAGGGGGTGATCGAGGCGGTGGAGCCACGCCGCAATCTGCTGTTCCGCCAGGACGAATGGAAGACCAAGAGCTTTGCCGCCAATCTGGACCAGTTGCTGATCCTGGTGGCGGTGGAGCCGGTGTTCAGCGAGAGCCAGCTCTGCCGCGCGATGATCGCGGCCGAAAGCGCCGGCATCGCCACCACGATTGCGCTGAACAAGACCGACCTGCCCGGCACCGCCCACGCCCGCGAGCGCCTCGCGCCCTACCGCGCCATGGGCCTGCCCATGATGGAACTGGCCATGAAGGCCGAGCCCGACGCTGCGCGCACCCAGTTGCTGCCCTGGCTGCAAGGCAAGCGCAGTTTTGTGCTGGGGCCCAGCGGCACCGGCAAGAGCACCTTGATCAATCTGCTGGTGCCGGATGCCAAGGCCCAGGTGGGTGACATCTCGGTGGCCCTGAACTCAGGCCGCCACACCACGACCACCACGCAGTGGTACTGGGTCGATGCCCAGCGTGAGAGCGCCTTGATCGACTCGCCCGGCTTTCAGGAATTCGGCCTGCACCAGATCGACCCGGCCGCCCTGGCCCGCCTGATGCCCGACCTCAGCGCCCACGCCGACCACTGCCGTTTCTACAACTGCAGCCACCAGCACGAGCCAGGCTGCGGCGTGCGCGAGGCCGTGGATACCGGCCAGATCAGCGCCTCGCGCTACCGCATCTACAGCGAGATCCTGGCGGAGCTGTCGAACAAGCGCTACTGACTCCGGCCCTCTCCCGCTTTCATGCGAGGCTGTCGGCACAAGGCAGCTTTTCGGTGTTCTCGTGAGGCCCTGCAGCCCGCGCCGCCACCGGGCTCATGGTTCCGGGGTCGGCCCTGGTGGGCCGACTCCCCTGCGCTGCTCGCTGCTCGCGCCTCGGGGCCGGTGCCCATCTCACTGCATTCGCTTCGCTCATTGCGTTCGGACAGGGGCACCGAGTCAGTGCTTGAAGCGCGCGTGACCGCGCGCGCCCCGAGGCGCTGTGCTGCTCGGCCCGGCACAAATCGTACGGCAGCGGCCCGGGCTGCAGGGCGCTTGCATCGCGATCGATGTGCCCCTCGTCGGTGGAGAACGCCTACTTCGGAGGTGGCTCGGCCCGCCGACGGGCGATTTGTGCGCGGCCGAGGGCGCAGCGGAGCGGCTCAGGCACGCGTACCCGCGCGCTTCAAGCACTGACTCGGCGCCACTGTTTGACCACAGTGAGCGTAGCGAACGGAGGGAGATTGGCGCCGCTGAGCCGCGGAGTGAGCAGCGAGGGCAGTCGGCTCGTAGAGCCGACCCACGAACCATGAGCACGGCGGCGGGCCGAGCCACCGCAGCGAGAACGATCAGCTAGACGAAGTTCTGCACTGTGAGCAACGCCGCCTCAGCTGCAGACGATGGCGCCTGAGCTGACCAGTTCGTGGAACAGGGCCATCAAGGCGCGGCCGCTCATGCGGTAGGGGTCGAGCTTGGCGGTTTCGGAGTACTTGAGCACCAGGCCGGGGTTGAGGCGTTGCAGATTGACCTGGCCCATGGACCAGCCGGCGAATTCCCGCTCGCCCACCTCTTCGTAGCTGAGCAGGATCACATCGTGGTGGCGGTTGTCGCTGACGATGCGCTTGTAGCGGGCGTTGATGGCGTCGCGGCCGCCTTCCAGCACCTGCATGAAGATGCCGTCGGTGTAGCAAAGCAGGCCGGTGATGCCTTCGGCCGGGTTGTGCTCGCGTGATTGTTTGAGGATGGTGCTGAGCTCGGCATCGCCCATGGGGCTGTGGGCGCGGCTGGCGTAGAGAAGGCGAACTAGCATGGGGAGGGCTCCGGTGGGGCTGACGTCAGCGCGGGGCGCTGCGTCTTCGACGGTTTCGACTTACTTCTTGCTCAGCAAGGACAGGAACTCGCGGCGCAGATTCGGGTCCTTGAGGAAGGCGCCGCGCATCACGCTGTTGGTCATCTTGGTTTCGGTGTCCTTGACGCCGCGCCAGTGCATGCAGAAGTGATCGGCTTCCATGACGATGGCCAGGCCGTCCGGCTGCACGCGTTCCTGCAACTCGTTGGCCAGCATGGTGACGGCTTCTTCCTGGATCTGCGGGCGGCTCATGATCCAGTCGCAGATGCGGGTGTACTTGGACAGGCCGATCAGGTTGGAGTGCTCGTTGGGCAGCAGGCCGATCCAGACCCGGCCCATGATGGGGCACAAGTGGTGCGAGCAAGCGCTGCGCACGGTGATGGGGCCCACAATCATCAGCTCGTTGAGCCGGGTGAAGTTGGGGAACTCGGTCACCGGCGGCATGGGCACGTAGCGGCCCTTGAAGACCTCGCGCACAAACATCTTGGCCACGCGCTTGGCGGTGTCCTGGGTGTTGTGATCGCTGTCGGTGTCGATCACCAGGGCGCGCAGCACCTCTTGCAGCTTGGCCTGGACCTCGGCCTGGATCTCGTCCAGCTCGCCGTCCTTGATGAAGTCGGCAATGTTGTCATTGGCGTGGTGGCGGCAGCCAGCGCCGACCAGACGGTAGCGCACGCGCTCCGAGGCGGGCAGCTCGGCCAGCTCGCGCTCGTCGCGGGGAGAGGGGTTTGCAGGCAGGACGCCGGTCATGGGGTGTTCTCGCTGTTCGGTGCAATGGGCCATTGTGTCCGGATTGCAAAGTCTGTGCAGTGTCAGGTCTTGCCTGGGGCTATGCGGGGGCAAGCAGGGCAGGGCTCCCCTACACTGAAGAGGTGACCCCGACCTCCAAAAAACCTTCCTCTGCATCCGCGCCCAAAACCGCCTCGGCCACCGCAGCCGCGGGTGGCGCCGATGCCAAGCTGGCGCCTCCGCTGCACAAGCTCTTGCTCCAGGTGGGCGACGCGGTGCAGGCCGTGCGCGGCGGCCGTTCGCTGACCGAGCTCTTGGCGCAATGCCCGGCCGAGCTGCGCCCGGCCACGCAATCGCTGAGCTTTCATGTGCTGCGCCACCTCGGCGCGGCCGAAGCGCTGCGCGCCGTGCTGGCGCCGAAGAGCCCGCCGCCCAAGGTCGAGGGCTTGCTGCTGACCGCCCTGGCCCTGCTGTGGGACGCGGGTGGCGGCCCGGGCACCGCGCCCTATGCCGATCACACCGTGGTGGACCAGGCTGTCAGTGCCGTGCGCAAGCGCATGCCGGCCAGTGCCGGTTTCGTCAATGCCGTCTTGCGCCGTTTT
>JAIXSD010000221.1 GCA_027484885.1 Rubrivivax sp. | reverse complement strand
GGCGCCGAGCTGGTCGGACGCCAGCGCACCGAGCTGGTCGCTGTTGAGGTTGCGCAGAGCGCTGGTGTTGATGGCTTGCAGGTCATCGGTGGCCAGCTTGGCGATCTGGTCGGTGCCCAGGCCGGCGATCTGCACGCTGTTCAGGGCGGCGGTTTGCTGGGTGGTCAGGGCGACGATCTGGTCGGTCGTCAGGGCGCCCACTTGACCGGCGCTCAGACCGCGCAAGCCGCTGGTGCTGATGGCAGCCAGGTCCTCGGTGGTCAAGGTCTTGATCTGGTCGGTGCTGATGGCGCCGACCTGGGTCGAGCTCATGCCGCGGAACTGCGCCGTGGTCAAGGCGTTCAGGTCATCGCTGGACAGGCCTTGGATCTGGCCAGCCGTCAGGGCATTGACCTGGGCGGTGCTCAGGGCTGCCAGCTGGTCGGAGCCCAGGGCTGCCAGCTGTTCGGTCGTCAAATTGCGCAAGGCGCTGGTGTTCAGCGCCTGCAAATCGTCGGTGGCCAGCTTGGCCAGCTGCTCGGTGGTCAGGCCGTTGACCTGGGCACTGGTCAGCGAGGCGGCCTGCTGCGTGGTCAGGGCGACCACCTGGTCGCTGGTCAGCGCGCCCAGCTGGCCGGCGGTCATGCCGCGCAGGCCGGCCGTGCCGATGGAAGAAACATCCTCCGTCGTCATGGTCTTGAGCTGGTCGGTGGTGATGGCCGCCACCTGGGTCGAGCTCATGGCCCGGAACTGAGCCGAGTTCAGCGCGTTCAAGTCGTCGCTGCCCAGGCCCTGGACCTGGCTCGCCGTCAGGGCATTGACCTGGGCGGTGGTCAGCGCGCCGAACTGATCGGAGTTCCAGGCCGCCAGCTTGTCGGTGCTGAGCTGGCGGATCGCCGCACTGCTCAAGACCCGCAAATCATCGGTTTGGAAGAAGGCCACCTGGTCGGAGCTCAAGGACGCCAGCGCCAGAGTGCCCAGCGAGGCGAATTGGCGGGTCGTCAGCGCAATGATCTGGTCGCTGCTGAACGCGGCCCAGTCCTCTGAGGTGAAACGGGACAGGGTGCGCGTGGACAGGCCTGCAATCTGCTCTGTCGAGTAGCCGGGGATCAGTGTCGTCATGATGAGCTCACTTGGTATGTTCCTGGTTCCAGTGCCCGGTTGGGCGCCTGGAGCCGATGATTCGCTGGGCTAAAACTGGCCTTGCTTCAGCAGTTCATGGCCCGGTGGTCGGCGCAAGCGCCAAAACCGGGCGGGTTGTGTTGCGCATCCACACTGCGCTGGTGTCGTCGACTTCGGGTGTGGCCGGAGATCAAAGCAGGCTTTCGCCGCCCGCCAAGCTCTCCTTCCGCTTCCGTGGGATTTCGACGCTCTGGGACCAAACTTGAGCAAGCACCCCCGCACACGCGGCGATGCTCATCCCGACTTGAAATCTGGCTTTTCATGCTTTTTTCTCCCTGCTCGGAGTTTTCCGGAACTTGAGGCGGCCGAATCGGGCAAAACAAGCCGATTGCCTGTGCATTTCTCCCCGCCACGGCGGCGGAAACGCGCCGGGCGAGGCGGGGGGATGGGTGTCAACATGCATATCGAAGCCCTCAAATCAGGGGCGGCGGTAGGGTGTCGTCGTCCAGCCAGGAGCGGCGCAGGGCCGCCAGGGCATGGGTGCCTTGCGCCGCCGTCATCAGGGTTTCGTGGCTGGCGGGCGCCAAGAGCGAGCCGCTCGGTCCGCTGAGCAGCTCGCCCAGGGCCGGCATGGCCGGGCCGGTGAGACCGTCCACGCCGCCGCCGAGGCCGCCGCTGCGGTCGCGGGCGAACCAGACGTCGACCATGGCGTGGCTTTGGCCGTCGCTGGTTTGGTAGTCCGAGACCAGGCCGAGCAGATTGCCCTGATCCAGGCCATGGCCTTTCTGGGCCTGCAGATTGAAGTCGCTGATGCCCAGCTCTTGCAGGGATTTCAGCTCGCCGGCCTCGCTGCGGCCATCGCCATTGCCGTCGACCCAGACCTTGAGGTCCTTGAAAGAGGCATCGAGGGCGTTGAGGCGGCCGTCGTGGTTGAGGTCGAGCTCGGCCATGGCGGCAAAGCCGTTGCTGGCGCGCTGGCCATTGGCCAGCAGCGTGCCGCCACCGAAAAGCTCGCGGCCGCTGTTGATCTGGCCGTCGCCGTTGCGATCCATGACCAGCAAGCCGTCCTGCGGCGTCACCCAGCCCCACTGGTGGGCGTGTCCGGTGCCGAACATGTCGAACTGCGCGCCCTGAGCCGCGGCCACGGTGCGCACGCCGTCGCCGTTCAGGTCCAGCACGATGGGGGTGGCCAGGTACAGGCCTTCCAGCTGCTCCGGGCTGAAGACATTGGCCGCTGCGTCGCTGAAGGCCAGCACCTGGCTCATGTTCAGCGAGGCCAGATCCTCGGGCTCGAAGCCCGGGATCTGGTCGGTGGTGAAGGCGTGGATCTGCTCGGTCGTCAGGCCGTGCATCTGCTCGGTGGTGAAGGCCTTGATGTCGTCGGTGCTCAGCGAGGTGATCTGCTCGGTGCTGAAGCTGCCCAGCTGGCGCGAGCTGAAGGCGGCCACCTGCAGGCTGCTCAGGGCATGGATGTCATCGGTGCTGAAGCTGGCGATGTGCTCGGTGCTCAGGGCCAGGATCTGCTGGGTGGACAGGGCGGCCAGATGCTCGGTGTTGAGGGCAGCGAACTGCTCCGTGCTCAGGCCCTGGATCGCCAGCGTGCTCAGGGCGCGCAGGTCTTCGGTTTGCAGCTGCGCCATGTCGGCGGCCTCGATGCCGGCCACCTGGCTGCTGCTGAGGGCGGCGAACTGGTTGCTGCTGAGGGCGCGCAGCTGGTCGGAGCCCAGGGCCGTGAAGTCTTCAGCCACCAGACCACGCAGGGCACTGGTGCCGATGGCGGCCAGATCCTCGGTCGAGAACTGCAGCAGCTGCTCGGTGCTGAGCGCGCCCAGCTGGGCCGAGCCCATGGCGTTGACCTGGCTGCTGTTGAGGGCGCGGATGTCCTCGGTGCTCCAACTTTGAATCTGGGCCGTGCTCAGGGCGCCGACCTGCAGCCGGGTGAGGGCGCCAATCTGGTCGCTCTGCAAGGCGTTGAGCTGCTCGCTGTCCATGCCACGCAGGGCAAAGATGCTCAGCGCGGTCACATGCTCGGTGCTCAGGCTGGCCACCATCTCGGTGCTGAAGCCCTCGATTTGGGCCGAAGTGAAGCCGCGGATCTGTTCGGTGTTCAGGCTGCGCAGCTCCTCGGTGCTGAAGGTGTGCACCTGGGCCGAGGTCAGCACGGCGAATTGGGCGTTGGTCAGCCGGGTCAGCTGCTCGGAGCTGAGCGCGGTGAACTGTTCGGTGTCCAAGGCCCGGATGGCGGCGGTGGACAGGGCTTGCAGGTCATCGGACTGCAGCTTGGCAATCTGATCAGTGCGCAGGCCCTCGGCCTGGGCGGCGGTCAGGGTGGCGGCCTGGGCGGTGCTCAGGGCCACGATCTGGTCGGTGCCCAGGGCGGCGATGTCGCTGGCATCCAGGCCGCGGAAGCCGGCGGTGCTGATGGCGGCAAAGTCCTCGGTGCTCAGCGTGCGCAGCTGATCGCTGCTCAGCGCGCCGATCTGGGCCGAGTTCAGGCCGCTGAACTGGGTGCTGGTCAGGGCGTTCAGGTCATCGCTGCCCAGGCTCTGGAACTGGGCCAGGGTCAGGGCATTGACCTGGGCCGTGCTCAGGGCCTGGATCTGCTCCGAGCTCAAGGCGGCCAGCTGATCGCTGTCCAGGGCCCGCAGGGCACTGGTGTTGAGCGCACGCAGGTCCTCGGTCTGCAGCTTGCTGATCTGCTCGGTGCTCAGGCCCGCTACCTGGCTGCTGCTCAGGGCGGCGCTCTGCTCGGTGCTCAGGGCCACGATCTGGTCGGTGCGCAGGGCGCCGAGTTGATCGGCGCTGAGACCGCGCAGGCCGGCCGTGCCGATGCTGGCCAGGGCCTCGGTGCTGAGGCTGCGCAGCTGATCGGTCAGCAGGGCGCCCACCTGGGTCGAGGCGATGGCCTGGAACTGCTCGCTGCTCCAGGCATTGAGATCTTCGCTGCGCAGGCCCTGGATCTGGCTGCTCTGCAGGCTGTTGAGCTGCTGCGTGCCCAGGGCTCGCCACTGCTCGGAGCTGAGCGCGGCCAGCTGATCGCTGCTCAGCGCGCGCAGGGCGCTGCTGCTGAGGGCGCGCAAGTCCTCGGTCTGCAGCTTGCTGATCTGCTCGCTGCTGAAACCGGCCACCTGGCTGCTGCTCAGGGCGGCGAACTGGCTGCTGCTCAGGGCCACGGCCGCCTCGGTGCCCAGGGCACCCAGGGTGGC
>JAIXSD010000617.1 GCA_027484885.1 Rubrivivax sp. | reverse complement strand
GATGATTGCCGGCTTCGTGCTCACGGCCGTGGTTTCCGGCCATTTCCTGGATCCGTTCTCGCCCGAGCGTTTGCTGCGGGTCAGCGCCGGTGTGGCCTTGGCGGCCATCGCCGTGACGGTCCTGGCCTTGCTGGGGCTGGAAGGACCGGGCCTGCCCACGCAGGCGCAGACCGACGCGGCTGGCGCCCCCGCTGCATCAGCCGCCGCCGCTCCCGCGAGCTTCAAGCAAGCCCTGGCCGAGGCCTGGGCCGAGCCGCAGGCGCGTCGCTTCACCGTCTTCGTCTTTGTTTCCATGCTGGCCTTCAGCATGCAGGACCTGATCCTCGAGCCCTTTGCCGGCCTCGTCTTCGGCCTCAGCCCGGGCGCCACCACCCAGCTCTCTGGCACCCAGCATGGCGGAGCCTTGCTGGGCATGCTGGCCGCCGCTGCGGCTGGCAGCCGCTGGGCCGGCCGGCACTGGGGCAGCGTGCGCAGCTGGACGGTCTGGGGCTGTGTCGCCTCGTCCCTGGCCTTGCTCGGCCTGTTCACCGCCGGCCTGCAGGGCCCGGGCTGGCCGCTGAAGGCCAATGTCTTCCTGCTGGGCCTGTCCACCGGTGCGTTCTCGATCGCGGCCATCGCCTCCATGATGGGCCTGGCGGGTGGTCATGTTGATGCCGATACCGCCGGGGCCGCCCCCGCCGGCGGCCAGGAGGGCGTTCGCATGGGCTTGTGGGGCGCCGCGCAGGCGCTGGCCTTCGCCCTCGGCGGCCTGCTCGGCACCTCGGCCAGCGACCTGATGCGCTGGGCGCTCGGCGACATCGGCCTGGCCTACGGTCTGGTGTTTCTGCTCGATGCGGGCCTGTTCCTCTGGGCCGCCCGTCTGGCTGCCGGCGTGGCCGCGCAGCCAGCGGCCTTGAGCCCGGCGCCGCCGCGGGCGCTGTTCCCGACCCAACTTGAAAGCGCGCCATGAGCCAGCTGCCGAACTCTCCTCTTGGTCGGTTTCCTGACATGGCCTCGCAGCGTGCCCCCACGGCCCAGGCCGTCGACTACGACGTGGTCGTGGTCGGCGGCGGTCCGGCCGGTGCCACCGCGGCCCGCGAGCTGGCCAGCCAGGGCCAGCGCGTGCTCTTGCTGGACCGGGCGGGCCGCATCAAGCCCTGTGGCGGTGCCATCCCGCCGCGCTTGATCAAGGATTTTGCCATCCCTGATGAGCTGCTGGTGGCCCGCGCCACGGCCGCCCGCATGGTCTCGCCGCGTGCGGTGCAGGTGGACATTCCCATCGAAGGCGGCTTCGTCGGCATGGTGGACCGCCAGCAGTTCGATGAATGGCTGCGCCAGCGCGCGGCGGCCTGCGGCGCCGAGCGGCGCGACGGCAGCTTCGAGCGCCTGAGCCGCGATGCCGATGACATCAGCGTCGTCCATTTCAGCCAGCAAGGCCAGTTGCAGCGCGTGCGCACCCGGGCTGTTATCGGTGCCGATGGCGCCAACTCGCGCGTGGCCCAGCAGGCGATTCCGGGCGCCGACCGCGGCCGCTTTGTGTTCGCGTACCACGAGATCGTGGCCGTACCGCAGGAGCTGCCGGCCGGCTACCTGGGCAGCCGCTGCGAGGTCCATTACCAGGGCCGCCTTTCGCCCGATTTCTACGGCTGGGTGTTCCCGCATGGCGCCAGCGTCAGCATCGGCACCGGCAGTGCCGACAAGGGCTTCTCGCTGCGCGGCGCCGTCAAGCAGCTGCGCGCCCAGGCCGGCCTGGCTGAGGCCCGCACCCTGCGCCGCGAGGGCGCGCCCATCCCGCTCAAACCCCTGCCGCGCTGGGACAACGGCCGCGATGTGCTGCTGGCCGGCGACGCCGCCGGCGTGGTGGCGCCCGCCTCGGGCGAGGGCATTTACTACGCCATGCTGGGCGGCCAGCTGGCGGCCGATGCGGTGCTGCAGCTGCTGCGCAGCGGCGAGGCCAGCGCCCTGCGCCAGGCCCGCAAGCGCTTCATGCGCGAGCATGGCCGGGTGTTCTGGGTGCTGGGCATCATGCAGCGCTTCTGGTACTCCAGCGACAAGCGCCGCGAGCGGTTTGTGAGCATCTGCCGCGACCGCGATGTGCAGCAGCTGACCTTCGACGCGTACATGCACAAGCGCCTGGTGCGCGCCCGGCCCCTGGCCCATGCCCGCATCTTCTTCAAAGACATGGCCCATTTGCTGGGCCTGGTGCGGGTGTGATGAGTAGCGGCGAGCCCTGGACCCTGTTGGGCCTGTCGGAGCCGGCCTTGATGCTGCGCCTGGTCGAGCTGGTGCTGGCCGTCAGCCTGCTGGAGCTGCTGTGGTTTCTGCGGCGCAGCGGGCCACTGGTGCGGCGCCAGGGTCTGCCCAATTTGCTGGCCGGCCTCAGCCTGATTCTGGCCCTGCGCCTGGGCCTGGGCGGCGCGGGCCTGGCCTGGGTGGCCGCCTGCTTGCTGGCCGCCGGGGTCTGCCACCTGCTGGACCTGCAGGCGCGTCAGCGCCTCATGCAGGGGCCCGAGGCCGTTCATCGTTCCCCCCACCACCCACCCAAGCCCCTCGGGCCAGGAAGGCAGTCACCATCATGAGCACACGTCGCCACTTCATCACTTGGATTCCCCTGGCCGGAAGCACGCTGATCGCCGGCCAGGCCCTGGCCCAGCCCATGGTCGAAGAGAAAGACCCGGTCGCCACCTCGCTGGGCTACGCGGCCGATGCCAGCAAGGTGGACAAAGCCAAGTTCCCCAAATACGCCGCCGGCCAGGCCTGCAGCAACTGCGCTGTGTACCAGGGCAAGGCTGGCGCCGCCGCCGGCCCATGCCCGATCTTCTCGGGCAAGCAGGTCTCGGCCAAAGGCTGGTGCAGTGCGTATGCCAAGAAGGCTTGAGGGTGAGAGCCCCCCGTCCAAGACTGCGCTTGGCCGGCCTCCCGGGGGGGCGGCGATGCTTGCCGGATCGACCGGCAAGCACATCGCCAGCGCGGGCCGGCTTGGGGCGGCCCGGCGCTCGGCCCGATTGCTTCACGGCTGATTGAGATGCGCCTGCTCCCCGCCGATCTGCCCGAGCGTGTGCTGCTCTCGCAAGAGGTGCATGCGCGCCCCTCGGAGCCGCTGGCCTCGCCCGGCCGCGCCAGCTATGTGGCGGTGCTGGTCGATGCCGACGAGCGGGACCGCGAGCTGGCCCATCTGGCGCGCCTGTGCCGCAGCCATGGCCAGCTGGTGCCGGCGAACGACGCCGTGCACTGGAGCGGCCTGATCGGCGGCCTGCGCCTGAAATGGGAGCGCCACGGCGAGTTCTCCAGCTACACCGCGCTGCAAGTCGCAGGCTCGCCCTCGGGCGCGGTCGGGGCAGCGGGCCCCATCGAGCCCTTTGCCGAAACCGCCGCCTCGCACCTGCCGCCGGGCTGGCTGGCCGGCGTGCCCGGGCTCACGGTCTACGCCGGCCATGCCGAGCTGCTCAGCGCCGCGCAAGCACCCGACCTGCCCGAATCGCCCGAACTGGCCGCGCTGCAGCAGCGCTGCTTCGGCGGCGCCGCGCTGATCGGCAGCACCGTGGGCGAGGGCAGCGGTCGTGTCTACTCCGACTTTCTGATCCATGCCGATGGTTTCAGCCGTTTGCTGGTGGTCGATCAGGGCAACTCGCCCGTGGCGGCCGGCCGCCTGCTGCAGCGCCTGTTTGAGCTGGAGGCCTACCGCATGATGGCCTTGCTGGCCTTTCCGGTGGCGCGCCGCCTGTCGCCACGCATCCTTGCCATCGAGCGCGCCCTGGCCGGCCTCACCGACGACATCGCCCGCGACGGTGGCCGCGATGAAACCCTGCTGCAAGAGCTGACCCGCCTGGCGGCCGAGGTCGAAAGCGGCCTGTCCGCCAGCCAGTTCCGCTTCGGCGCCTGCCGCGCTTACGCCGAACTGGTGCGCACCCGCATTGCCGAGCTGCGCGAGCAGCGCATCCACGGCCTGCCCACGATTGACGAGTTCATGTCCCGCCGCTTCACCCCGGCCGTGGCCACCTGCGCCACGGTCTCGCAG
>JAIXSD010000286.1 GCA_027484885.1 Rubrivivax sp. | reverse complement strand
TGTCCGCCACCTTGGGCGAGGCCGCGGCCACCGAGACTTTTTCCCAGCTCAAGGTCGCTCCGGCCCTGCTGAAGCCGGTGGGCGCCACCGTGCACCGGGCCGAGCTGGCCCAGGCCCTGAACATGGCCTTGTTCCGCGATGTGGTGGCGCGCGTGCCCTCGGCTGCGGCTTATGTGGCCGATCAGCAGCGCGCGGGGCTGCCCATCGTCTTTGATCATGGCGCCTTGCGCACCGTGGCCTGGCCCAGCGGCGCCCTGCCGGCGGGCGAGGCGGCCATCACCCGGGTGCTGCGGCCGCTGGGCTTTGCCTTCGCCGAGCCCTATCCCCTGCCGCGCCTGAAGATGACCGGCCGCGCCTGGCGCCACCAGGACCATGCCGAGGACATCGCTCAGTTCTTTGTGTCCGAGCTGCACCCGGAGCAGTTCTCGCCCGCCTTCCAATCGGCCGTCAGCCGCGTGATTGGCGTGAGCCGCGACCCTCTGGGCCCGGCCGAGGTGGCCGCGCTGGAGCAGCTGGCGCGCGACCGCGTCCTGCCCTGGCCCACCGCCCTGGCCTTGCTGCCGCGCCTGTTGAGCTGCTTCGAACGCCAGCATCCGGTGTTTGACTGGGCCGACTATCAGACCCTGCTGGCCGAATCGGCCGAAATGGCCTGGATCTCGACCGAGGGCAATGCCTTCAACCACGCCACCGACCGCGTGGCCGATATCGAGCAGCTGGCCGACACCCAGCGTGCCCTGGGCCGGCCGATCAAGCCGGCCATCGAGACCTCGGCCTCGGGCCGGGTGCGCCAGACGGCCTTCCGTGCCGCTGAGGTGCAGCGTCAGTTCCTCGATGGCGGCCGACTGATCACGGCCACGGTGCCGGGCTCCTTCTACGAGTTCATCCAGCGTGAGCGTGTGGCCGACGATCTCGACCTGAAGTTCGACGCCGGCAATGCCACCGGCATCTTCAAGATGACCGCTGCGGCCTGAGCCCGGCTCGGCTCTTTCTAGGCCTTCGTTCAATACAAGCCCAGCGCCGCCAGGCGCTGCACCCCGGCCAGCGCCTGCGCCTCCGGCAAGGTGAAGGCCAGGCGCACATGGTCTTGCCCTCGCTCGGGCGACACGCTCATGGCCGTGCCGGGCGTGAGGCGCAGCTGCACCTGTTGCGCCGCCTCGCACAGCGCCTCGGCGCGCGGCCCTTGGGCCGGCAGCTGCGCCCAGAGGAAGAGCCCGCCTTCTGGCGCCTTGACGCTCCAGCCGGGCAGATGCTCGTGCAGCGCCGCTTGCAACTGCTGGGCCTGGTGCTGCAGGCTGGCGCGGCGTGGCTGCAGCAGCCGGTCCATGCGGTCGAAGAGATCGCAGGCAATGGCGGCGCTGAGGCTGGAGCTGGCGATGTCGGCACAGGCCTTGGCATGGCGCAGCGGCTCGATCATGGCTTGCGGCGCCCGCAGCCAGCCGATGCGCAGGCCCGCCCACAAGCTCTTGGACAGGCTGCCGATATGCACCACGGCGGCATCGGGCGGCGCTTTCAGCGGCCGCGCTTCGGCGCTGAAATGCAGCTCGGCCAGCGAGTCGTCGATCACCAGCAGGCTGCTGCCCGCGCGCTGCACGGTGCGCAGCAGCGCCTGGCTGCGCGAGGCGGGCCAGGACTGGCCGCTGGGGTTGTGCAGCTGCGGGCACAGATAGATCAGCTTGGGCGCACTGGCCGCCGCGGCGATGAAATTGCTGGCATGGGCGCAGTGCGCCTGCACCGGCACCGCGTGCAGGCGTGCACCGCTGCTGCGGAACACATCGATGGCGCCGAAGTAGTTGGGGCATTCCAGCAGCACCCGGTCACCCGGCGAAAGGTAGAGCTGGCTCAGCAAACTCAGTGCCTGCTGTGCGCCGGCGCAGACGATGATTTGATCGGCCGTGGTGGCCAGGCCCTGGCTGCGGTAGCGCGCGGCGATGCGCTCGCGCAGCGGCCACATGCCTTCCGGTTGATACGCGCTCTCCCGCAGCGCCAGCTGCCGGCTGGCCTCGCTGGGGCTGATCCAGGCCAGATCGGGCAGGGCGGTAGCCAGGGAAAAATCGATCCAGTTGGCGGCTGCGGATTCGCTCTCGCCCCGGCCGCGTGCTGAAGCCTGCAGGGCCGGGTTGCCCAGCGGCTGGGCGCGGCGCCGGCGCGCCACATGGCCCGGCGGGCCGGCGCTGACGGTGGTGCCCTGGCCCTGGCGGGCCTGCACCCAGCCGCCCTCGGCCAGGCGCCCGTAGGCCGCCACCACGGTGGAGCGGCTCAGGCCCAGCGCATCGGCCAAGGCCCGCTCGGGCGGAAGGCGGTCGCCCGGCAGCAGCTCGCCGCGCAGCAGCAGGCCTTGCAGGGCGGTGGCCAGCGCGGCGTAAAGCGGCGCTTGGCTGGCCCGCCAGTCGCCCAGCAGGGCAGGGTTGCGGCACAAGTCCATGGAAAGAAAATTGGATTGCTTGGATCAGTCCAATCGACTCTAGCATGGCACCTCTGCACTTTCGCCCACTGCCTTGGAGCCCCCTCGCCATGCATCCTCTGCTGCACCAGGATTTGAACGAACTGCCGGCCTTGAGCCAGGCCACGCGTGAGTTGGCGCTGAGCTTTTTGCAAGGGCTGGACACGCACCCGGCGGCGCGTGCGCCGCGTGGCCTGGGTCCGGAGCTGATGACGGCCGCGATGCAGCCGCCCGTCGGTGCTGCGGGGGCCTTGCAGCGCTTTGCCCAGGACTGGCTGCCGCACTTGTCCGGCAGTGCCGGCCCGCGCTACTTGGGTTTTGTCACCGGCGGTGCCACGCCGGCCAGCATGCTCGGCGACTGGCTGACCGCCAGCCTGGATCAGAACCCCACGGCCGGCTGGGATTCGGAAGCGCCCGAGCTGGAGCGCGCCACGGTGCGCACGCTGGCCGCCTGGTTTGGGCTCAGCGAGGCACAGCAAGGCGCGTTCGTCTCGGGAGCCACCCTGTCCAATTTTGTGGGCCTGGCTCTGGGCCGAGAGTGGGTGGGCGAGCAGCGCGGCTTGCGCGTCAGCGAGGCCGGGCTGGCCCGCCTGGGCCCCGTGCGCATCCTCAGCGGCGCGCCACATTCCAGCATTCACAAAGCCGCGTCCATGCTTGGCCTGGGCCGCGACGCGGTGGAGTTGCTGCCGACCCTGGCCGGGCGTGACGCCCTCGACGTGGCGGCGCTGGAGCAGCGCCTGCGCGCCGCGCCCGATGATGCGCTCATCGTGGTGGCCAATGCGGGCACGGTCAACAGCGGGGACTTCGACGATCTGATGGCCTTGCTGGCCTTGCGTCAGCGCCACCGCTTCTGGCTGCATGTCGATGCCGCTTTTGGTGCATTTGCGGCCTTGGACGAGCGCGTGGCGGCCCAGGTGGCGGGCCTGGATGGGGCCGATTCGGTCTGCATCGACTGCCACAAATGGTTGAACGTGCC
>JAIXSD010000311.1 GCA_027484885.1 Rubrivivax sp. | reverse complement strand
GGGCGGCTTCAGCATCAAGCTGCTGGGTGCCACCGCCCCCTGCCTGTTCCAGGCCCAGGGCGGCAGCGTCGGCAACCAAACCAACAGCCAAAGGCTGCATGGCTGGGTCGACCGCCTGGGCGGCACGGTCCAGCTGAGCCCGCTGTCGGAATTGAGCCTGGCCCATGCCTTCGCCGACAGCCCGGCCAATGTGTTCGCCGCCGGCAACCAGTTGGCTTCACCACCAGCCAGCAGCAACTTCGAGGCCGGCAAGAGCTGGCTGCGTGGCGAACTGGCCAGCCTGAGCCTGGCCACACCGGCCGCCGATCTGCTGGCCGGCCCGATCCGTGCGGGCGACAGCGATGCCCAGCTGATCACCGACCTGAACCGCCTGCTGTTTGATCGCGCCAGCAGCCTGGCGGCCGCCATCCAGGTGGCACGCGCCCGCGGTGGACTGGCGGCGACGCTCAACGCCGACCGGCAGGTCGCCATCCAGTTCGCGGCCGTGGCCGGCAGCACGCCGGTCAGTTGCACCCAGCCCCTGCCGCCCATGGGCAGCACGGCCGCAGTCTCTCGCCTGTTGGACTTCCGCTTCTACTTGAGCGGAGCCAGCCTGATCCGCGCCGATGGCAGTCTGGTGCCCATCCGCTTGACGGCCAACAACGGCTGGAACCACAGCGCCACCAACGGGGACTCGGTCACCCTGATCGACCTGGAAGACGGCAGCGGCAGCTGTGCCGACTCGCCCGAGCCCACCACCGCGGCCAGCAATGCCTGGCTCAGTGGCACCGTGCCGGCGGGTCGTTATGTGGGATTCCGCGCCACCCTGGGTGTGCCGCACTCGCTCAACCACAGCCAAACCTCCTCGGCCCCGGCACCGCTGGACAACGCGGCCATGGGCTGGAGCTGGCAGGCCGGGCGCAAGTTCATGAAGATCGAGGTGACCCAGCCCAGCGGCGGCGGCTGGGCCAGCGATTCCTTCTTCGTGCACCTGGGCTCCACCTCCTGCACCGGCAATGCCGGCCTGGGCACCGTGGTCTGCGCCAAGCCCAACCGCGGCATCGTCCATCTGCCTTCGTTCGATGCCGCCTCGCAAAAGATCGCCGTGGACATCGCCGCCCTGCTGGCCGGTACCAACATCACCATCAACCAGGGCGGTGCCCAGGGCTGCATGTCCGCCGGCACCGACCGCGACTGCCTCAAGGTCTTCGAAGCCCTGGGCATCGACTGGAAGAGCGACGGCAGTGGCACAGGCCTGCCCCTCAACGACGGCCTCAGCCAGACCGTGTTTCGCGCCATCAGCAAATGAAGTTACGTTCCATGTCTCGCACCCTTCACCTTCGCTGGGCTGCTTTAGTCAGCACCGCCTTGCTGGCCGCGTGCGGAGGCGGCGGCAGCACCGAGGTCAAGGTCACGGCAGCGGCCGATGGCGCCTGGGCCTGGGCCCTGCCCACCAGCTTCCCCGAACCGCGCGTGCCCGACAGCAACCCCATGTCGGCCGACAAGGTGCAGCTGGGCCGTTTCCTGTTCTACGACCGCCGGCTCTCGGGCAATGGCACGCAGGCCTGTGCCGGCTGCCACATCCAGGCCTTGGCCTTCACCGACGGCAAGCTCACCGCCATCGGCTCCACCGGCGAGGCGCATCCGCGCAACGCCCAGTCCATCGTCAATGTGGCCTACAACGCCACCCTGACCTGGGCCAACCCGGCGTTGACCGATCTGGAGACCCAGATGCTGGTGCCTCTGTTCGGCGCCCGCCCGGTGGAAATGGGCCTCAACGACGCCAACAAGGCCACCGTGCTGGCGCGCCTGAGCAGCGATGCCGCCTACCCGACCATGTTCGCCCAGGCCTTTGGCAAGAGCGCCGATGCCATCAGCTGGGACCATGTGGTCAAAGCCATCTCGGCCTTCCAGCGCAGCCTGATCTCGGGCAACAGCAAGTACGACCAGTACCTGGCCGGCAAGGTCAAGCTGAGCGACGCCGAGGAGCGCGGCCTCAATCTCTTCTTCGGTGAGAAGGCCGAGTGCTTCCACTGCCACGGCGGCTTCAACTTCAACGACCAGGTGGTGCACAAGAGCAGCCGCCTGACCGAGACGCCCTTCCACAACACCGGCCTGTTCAATATCGGCGGCACCGGGGCCTTCCCGGAGCCCAACCGCGGCGTCTTTGAGCTCAGCGCCAAGCCCAGCGATATGGGCAAGTTCCGCGCGCCCAGCCTGCGCAATGTCGAGGTGACGGCGCCCTACACCCACGACGGCTCCATCCCCACGCTGGAGGCCATGCTGGACTTCTACGCCGCGGGCGGGCGAAACATCGAAAGCGGCCCGCACGCCGGCGATGGCCGCGCCAACCCCAACAAAGACCCGCTGGTGGCCCGCATCAGCCTGAACGCCCAGGAGCGCGCTGACATCGTCGCCTTTCTGCGCACCCTGACCGACCATGAATTCCTCACCAACCCCAAGCATGCCGACCCTTTCGCCAAAGCCCAGGGCAACTGAGCGCGCAGCGCAGCGGCCTGGCTTGAGCCTGTGCCGAACACTCAGCCTGTGCCTGGGCCTGCTGAGCACACCCCTGCTGCAAGCCCACGAACTGGGCCTCAAGGCCCTGCCCGAGCAAACCGGCTTGCGCCTGGGCGCCGCTCTGGCCCTGAGCCAGGCGCGCGCCGACACGGCCTGGCCGGCGCCCAAGTTGCCCGGCATCCTTGGCCATGGCGAAACCCCGGTGGACCGCCGCAACGGGGCGCTGGAACATGCCACCGTGGACGCCGGTCTGCGCCTGGGTGAGCATCTGGGCGCCCTGCTGGCCCTGGGCTGGCACGACAGCGACCCGGTCCATGTGGAAGCCGCCTGGCTGCAAGCCGAGGCCCGCCGCGGCGACGAGCAATGGCTGCTGGGCGCAGGCCGCAACCGCCTGCCCCAGGGCCGCTTGATCGATGGCGGCGGCCACTTCGACCGCTTCGCCAGCCAGCCTCTGGCCAAGCGTGCGGTGCTGGGCGGCGACTGGATCGACGACGGTGTGTCCCTGCGCTGGCAGCGCAGCCACGATGGAGCCTGGGCCGCGCTGGAGACGCTGGATCTGGGCCTGTGGCGGGCACGCCGCTTCCCCGGCGGCAGCGAAGGCCCGGCCGCCGCAGCCACCCATGCCCGCCTGGCCTGGGGCGATGTGGCGCTGGACGCCACGGCCGCCCTGCTGCGCCCGCGCGGCCGCGGGGCCTATGTGCAAAGCAGCACCGCCGCCCACACCCACCAGCGGCCCGATTGCAGCGGCAATCTGGTCGGCATCCATTGCTTTGACGGCCGCAGCCAGATCTTCAGCGCCAGCCTGTCCTGGGTGCTGCCCACCGAGGCCGATCTGCGCCTGGAAGCGGCCGGCCTGCTGCGCCGCGACCGCGGCCAGCTGTACTCGATCAATGGCGACACCGACTACCAAGGCAGCACCGGCGGCGGCTGGCTGGATCTGATCTGGCAGATCCGCCCCCACACCGGCCTGGCCCTGCGCGCCGAGACCCTGCGCGGCGTGCAGACCCTGGAAAGCGTCAATGCCCTGGCCTTGGCGCGCGACGCCGGCCTGCTGGGCAACAGCCGCATCGCTCGCACCGCCCTGAGCCTCAGCCACGAGCCCTGGCCCGGTCTGCGCCTGAGCCTGGAGGCGGGCCGCGAAACCCTGGGCTCGCAGCACAACAACTTCTCGCTGCTGCGCCTGGTCTGGACCCCCGAGGCCCTGTGGTCACGCAGCTGGTAGCGGTAGCGCAGCCACCGCCACACCCAAGCACCTGTTCCCTGTCCCCTGAGCTTTTTGCTTCTCAACCCTGCCTTCTCAACCTGAAACGGAGCATCTGATGAAAACCACCACCCGCCACTTCAAGACCCTGCTGGGCGCATTGAGCATGCTGGCCCTGAGCGGCCCCGCCCTGGCGGCCGACGCGATCGAGTTCCAGAACTGGGGCAATGGTGCCGGCAATGCGCCGGTGCTGGCCGCGGGCGGCAGCCTCAGCGTGGTCAAGAACCTGGCCAAGAGCGGCTATGCCGACAACCCGGGCCTGATGTACTCGGCCTGGGCCCATGCCGGCGGCAGCCCCTGGTACACCTTCCAGCTGGCCACCACCAGCGATGTCACCATCGACCTGACCCCCGTGCTGGGCAGCGCCAACTTCGCCCCGGGCCTGACCCTGTGGGCCTCGGGCTCCAGCAAGTTCGACGGCGGCAGCGAAGGCATCGAGACCGGCAACAACGGCTGGGGCGACCCGCACTCCTTCAACGCCGTCGGCCAGATCGGTGATTTCGGCACCGCCTGGATGAGCGGCGCCAACGGCAATATCCAGCAAACCCTGGCCTATGCCGTCACCGGCCCTTCGCACCTGGACCCGACCACCACCGGCTGGGGCGAGGTGATCAAGTCGGGCGTCAACGACATCAGCATCGACAACAGCTTTGAGCAAGGCGTGAGCGGCAGCGCCAGCGGCAACCAGGTGCATCTGCGCGTCAGCCAGCTGCAGGCCGGCTGGTACACCTTGTTCATTGGCGGCACCGACAACACCAAGAGCTCGACCGACTACACCCTGGCGGTGCAATCGGTGACGGCCGTGCCCGAACCCGCCTCGCTGGGCCTGATGCTGGCCGGCATGGGCCTGCTGGCTCTGCGCCGCAGCCGCCGCAAGCAAGACTGATCGAGCACAAGCCCGGGGCGCGCGCCTGAGGCCGCAGCACCCGGGCTGCGGCCCTCATTCGCGCCCCTGCCGCCCACCACGCATCTGTTGTTCGCCGCCATGTCTGCTCACACACGCCTCACCCGCCCTGCTTTCCTGCGCCACACGCGCGCCCGGCCGCTGCGCGCCATCTTGCTGGGCCTGGGCCTGGGCCTGGCCGCTGCTGCTGCCGCATGGGCCGACATCGGCCCCATGCCGCTCTCGCTCAAGGGCGTGCCGCTGCCGCCGGTGCCCGGCCTCAGCGAGGGTGCCAAGCCGCTGGTGGTGGACCGGCAGAAAGCACTGGTCCTGGGCAAGGCCTTGTTCTGGGACAGCAATGTGGGCAGCGACGGCATGGCCTGCGCGTCCTGCCATTTCGCGGCCGGCGCCGACCGGCGCGTGCGCAACCAGCTGGCGCCGGGCGGCAAAAGCCAGGCCAACGCCAGCTTCGACATCGGCCCCGATGGCCTGCAGCGCGGCCCCAACCAGACGCTCAAGCGCAGCGACTACCCCTTCACCCAGGCCCAGCCTCCGCTGGCCGATGTGGACGAGCGCACGCTCAGCCGCATCTCCGCCACCGTGACCGGCTCTGCCGGCAGCTTTGGCGGCAACTTCAAGGCGGTCGACTACGCCGGCGCCAGCAACGACGACTGCCAGCGCAGCCCCGACCCGAGCTTCCACATCCAGGGCATCGGCGCGCGCCGCGTCAGCGACCGCAATGCCCCCAGCGTGATCAACGCCGTCTTCAACCACCGCCTGCTCTGGGACGGCCGTGCCAGCCATGTCTTCAACGGCAGCAGCGCCGGCGGCGAGCGCGACCCACAAGCCGGCATCTGGGTGGTGCAGGCGGACAACACAGTGCAACGCGAGCGCCTGGCTCTGCCCAACTCGGCCCTGGCCTCGCAGGCCATGACCGCGCCGCTCAACGACAAGGAAATGAGCTGCCGCGGCCGCAGCCTGGCCGACATCGGCCGCAAGCTGCTCTACCGCACGGCGCTGGAAACCCAGCAAGTGCATCCGCAGGACAGCGTGCTGGGCCCGCTCTCGGCCAGCGCGCGCGGCCAGGCCGGCCTGACCGTGGACTATCTGAGCCTGGTGCAACAGGCCTTCCATCCGCGCCTGTGGTCCTCCAAGCTGCGTGGCCCCTTCGGCAAGCCGGCCGTGGGCGGCAAGGGCGTGATGGCCCAGCCCTACAGCCAGGCCGAGGCCAATTTCGGCCTGTTCTTCGGCCTGGCCCTGCAGATCTACCAAAGCAGCCTGGTCTCCGACGATTCGCCCTTTGACCGCAGCGCCCGCGACGCCACCGGCCTGCCCACCGAGCTCACGCCCGCCCAGCTGCGCGGCTTGCAGGTGTTCCGCCGCGCCCACTGCGCGCTCTGCCACATCGGCCCCAATTTCACCTCGGCCGCGGTCGAAACCAATGCCGCCCTGGTCAAGAGCCAACCCTGGGGCTTCAGCGGCCCGGGCTTCAAGAACAGCACCTCGGCCAATCTGGTCAGCCGCATGGCGGGCAAGAAAGGCTTCGGCTTCATCGACACCGGCTTTGCCGCCACCGGCGTGGGCCGCGACGAATGGGATGTGGGCCTGGCCGGCAAGGACGACTTCGGCAACGACCTCGCCTACGCGGCTCAGTACCTGAAGCTGCTCACCGGCGACCGCAGCGCCGTCAAGGACAGCCGCGTGTTCGAAGTACGGGCCTGCGATCTGCCCACCGCCATCGCCCAGAACCGCGCGCCCTCGCACCCCACCATCTTCACCCAGGCTCAGGGCGTGCAAGCTCAGCCGCACAGCTTGGGAGGCTGCCTGAACACGGCCAACGCCTTCGTCCCCACCCCTGCAGCGGCCCTGGCTGAACTGGCCAGCCCGACCAACAAGCGCATGCTGCTGGTGACCGATGCGGCCTTCAAGATCCCCAGCCTGCGCAATATCGAGTTGACCGGCCCGTACATGCACAACGGCAGCATGGCCAGCCTGGAGGAGGTGATCGAGTTCTACGCCCGCGGCGGCAATTTCGCCGGCGCCTCCAAGCAGTTCGGCACCGTGTTTGGCCAGCCCGAGCTGCAGCTGGATGCCGGCGCCCGCAGCGATCTGCTGGAATTTCTGAAATCTCTGACCGATGAGCGCGTGCGTTATGAGCGCGCGCCTTTCGACCACCCCGAGCTGCGTCTGCTCGATGGGCATGAGGGCGACCGCACCCGGCTGCGCACACCCAACACCCTGGGCACCCAGCTGGGGCAGGACCGCTGGCGCCTGATCCCGGCCGTGGGCGCGGCCGGCAACAGCCAGCCCCTGCCCAGCTTCCAGGAGCTGCTGATGCCCTGATTCCCATGCCCCCACGGGCGCTGATCGCACCGCCTCAGGCGGTGTCGCTACAATCGCGCCCGTGTTTTCCCTGCCCCAGCTCCGCCGTCATGCCCGCTGTTTTAGCGGCTGGGTGGCTTGCTGCGTGCTGCTGATGGCCCTGGCGCCGGCCCTGGGCCAGGTGCTGAGTGCCCTGCGCGGCGAGCCCAGCAGCTGGAGCCAGATCTGCCGCAGCAGCGTGGTGTCGCCGCGCGCGCAGCAATCGGTGCTGGCGGCGCGCCAGGCGGCGGACAAGGATTCGCTGCACGGCCTGTTCCACCAATGCCCGGCCTGCGATCTGCAGGCCCAGCAGGCGGCCGCCCCGCCGCCGGCGCGGCAGGCCCTGCCCCTGCTCAGCTCACTCCGCCAGGCCATGCCGGTGCGCTTCCTCAGCGCCCCCCAGAGCATGCATGCCTGGGCGCCGCCACAGTCGCGCGCACCACCCACCCTCTCGCTGGCCTGATTCACCAGCCGGGCCCGGCCCGCAGCCTGGGCGCACGCATCGTCTCGCGTGCCAGCCGCTGCGGCAATCCAGGGCCTTGTTCTTCCCTGTTTTCCCCTGTTGTTCCGTTCTGAGCCGCGCGCTCGGCCGCCACCGCTGCGTGGCGCCCGGCGCGAGACCGAATCGATCGAACGCGTGCGAATCTCTCTGCTTTCCACCATGTATCAATTCCCCCGACCGACCGCCCTGGTCCTGGCGCTGGCCGCCGCCTACCTGCCCCTGACCGCCCTGGCCTGTGACGGCTGCGATGAGGACGCCAACCCTGCCGCGGCCAAGCCGACAGCTCAAAACATCTCGGCTGACAGCGAGCCCACCGGCGCCAGCCCCACCCGCAAGCTCGGCCTGGTCAGCGTCAGCGGCCAGGCCCTGAGCTCGCTGCCCAGCCAGCTGCCCACCACCATGGAAGGCGTCAGCGCCGCGGAGATCGCGCGCACCATCAACGCCACTGACGCCGAGGACGCGCTGAAATACCTGCCCAGCCTGCTGGTGCGCAAGCGCTACATCGGCGACTACAACCACGCCGTGCTGTCCACCCGCGCCTCGGGCACGGGCAACAGCGCCCGCTCGCTGGTGTTTGCCGATGGCATCCAGCTCTCCAACCTGCTGGGCAATGGCGCCGGTTTCACCCCGCGCTGGGGCCTGGTGACGCCGGAAGAGATCGAGCGCGTGGACGTGCTCTACGGCCCCTTCTCGGCCGCCTACTCGGGCAACTCGGTGGGCGCGGTGGTGGACTACCAGACCCGCATGCCCAAGGCTTTTGAAGCCCATGCCAAGCTGGGCCTGTTCCAGCAGCCTTTTGATCTCTACAACAGCCACCGCAGCTACAGCGGCCACCAGGCCAGCGCCTCGCTGGGCGACCGAGCCGGCGCCCTGTCCTGGTGGATCAATGTCAACCGCCTCGACAGCCAAGGCCAGCCCCTGACCTTTATCACCAAGCTGGTCTCCAGCGGCAAGCCAGTCAATGCGGCCTCGCTGCCGGTCAGCGGCGCGGTGCTGGACGCCGACAAGAGCAACGCCCCCTGGCAGATCCTCGGCACCGGCACCCAGTACCACACGGTGCAGGACCACGCCAAGCTGAAGCTGGCTTACGACATCGACAGCCAGCTGCGCGCCAGCTACAGCCTGGCCTGGTGGGGCAACCACAGCGACGGGGTCAGCGAAAGCTATTTGCGCGACGCCGCCGGCAACACCGTCTACAGCGGCGCCAATGTCGCCATCGATGGCAAGCAGTACAGCGTCGCCAACACCGATTTCGGCCAGAGCCGTGACCGCCTCAGCCACCTGATGCACGGCCTCACGCTCAAGAGCTTCACGCGCGGCGCCTTCGATTTCGAGCTCAGCGCCAGCCAGTACGACTACCGCAAGGACACCGCCCGCTCGCCCAGCAGCCCGAAAAGCCTGGCCCGACCCGCGGCCGACCAGGGCGGTGCCGGCCGCCTGACCGACTTGGGCGGCACCGGCTGGACCGCCCTGGCCGCCAAGGCCATCTGGCGCCCCAGCGGCAGCGACCATGTGCTGGACCTGGGCCTGCAACAAGAACGTTATGTCTGGCAGCAAACCACCTCGGACACCGAGGACTGGATCAGCGGCGCGCCCAGCGCCCTGTTCACCGCCTTCAGCGGCAAGACCCAGCTGCGCAGCGCCTATGCCCAGGACAGCTGGGCCCTGAGCCCGACGCTGAAGACCGTGCTGGGCCTGCGCGCCGAGGAATGGCAGGCCATGGATGGCCGCAAGACCGCCACCAACGGCACGCCGGTGGCCTTTGCCGCGCGCAAACAGCGCTTTCTCTCACCCAAGGCGGCCCTGGGCTATGAGCTGAACGAGGACTGGACGCTGCGCGTTTCCACCGGCCGGGCGGTGCGCATGCCGACCGTGGGCGAGCTCTACCAAGGCGGCGTCAGCGCCACCGGTGTGTACTTGCCCAATGACCCGACCACCAACCCCAACCTCAAGCCCGAGCGCGGCTGGACCAGCGAGTTCAGCGCCAGCTGGAGCCGGGGCAAGCAGCAGCTGCGCAGCACCCTGTTCCACGAGAACACACGCGATGCGCTGTACTCGCAGCTGAGCAGCAACCCGGCCGACCCGAGCAAGACCATCAGCAGCGTGCAGAACATCGGCCGCATCCGCACCCTGGGTCTGGAGCTGGCTTATTCGGCCCAGGACTTGGGCGAAAGCTTTGGCCTGAAAGGCCTGGAGCTGCAAAGCAGCCTGACCTATGCCGACTCCAAGATCCTGGAGAACAGCGGTTTTGTCAGCACGCCCGGCGACACCATCGGCCGCCAACAGCCGCGCGTGCCGCGCTGGCGCGCCACGGTGCTGGCCAGTTATGCCGTCCAGCCGAATCTGCATCTGAGCTATGGCCTGCGCTACTCGGGCCCGCAGTACGGCACGCTCAACAACAGCGACCCGAACGGCTTCACCTACCAGGGCTTCTCGAAATTCCTGACCGCTGATCTGCGCCTGCAATGGAAGTTGGACAAGCAGTGGACCCTGGCTGCCGGCATCGACAACCTCAACAACGACAAGTACTGGGCCTTCCATCCCTACCCGAACCGCAGCTACCACGCCGAGCTCAAGTTCGACCTTTGATTGATTGATTGAGAAAGAACCCGCAGATGAAACTCCAGACTCCAACCCTCTTGCCCCTGCTGCTGTCCACCCTCGCCATGCTCGGCGCCAGCGGCGCCGCACAAGCCCATGTGACCCTGGAACAGCCCGAGGCCATCGCCGGCACGCCCTACAAGGCTGTGCTGCGCGTGGGCCATGGCTGCGAAGGCTCGGCCACCACACGCATCACCGTCAGCCTGCCGGCGGGCCTGCGCGGTGCCAAGCCCATGCCCAAAGCCGGCTGGACCCTGGCCCTCAAGCGCGAAAAGCTGGCCAAGCCCTACGAGAGCCATGGCCGCGCCGTCACCGAAGACGTGGTGGAACTGAGCTGGACCGCGCAGAACGAAGCAGCCTATTTGCAGGACGAGTGGTACGACGAGTTCGTGCTGCGCGGCAGCCTGCCGGACACCCCCGGCGCGATCTGGTTCAAGGTGCGCCAGAGCTGCGTCAAGGGCGAGTGGAACTGGGCCGAGCTGCCTGCCAGCGGCGACTCGACCCAGGGCTTGAAGGCGCCCGCCGTGCGCCTGATGCTGCGCGCAGCCAGCCCAGCCGCTGCCGCCGAGCACAAGCACTGAGCGAGCGAACGCAGGCAACGCCCGCGCCCGAGCGATGGGAACAGCCGCCCTTCAGCCGGTCTGATTCACCTTTCTTGGGCGGGGCTTCCCCCGATGATGCGTGCTGAGCCCCGACAGGCTCGCACCATTGCAACTCAGCGGCGATGCGCCGTCAGGGGGACGACTCCATGCAGTTTTTGAAGAATATGACGATCGCCGGCAAGCTCCGCGCTGCCTTCGGTCTCTTGGCCGCTTTGCTCGTGCTCCTGGCCTTGTTTGGCTATCGCCAAGTGCACTTGGTGCAGCTGGAATCAACCGACATCAGTGGCAATTGGCTGCCCTCGGTGCGCTATGCCAGTGCCATGAGCGGGGACCTCAGCGAGTTCCGCATCGGCGTGCTGCTGAGCGTCACGGCCGGCACGCCGGAGCAGGTGCGATCGGCGGAAACCACCCTGAACCAAGCGCGCGAAGACCTGAAACAAGACACCGCACAGTACGAGCGCTCCATCGACAGCCCGGAAGAACGGAAGCTCTTCGAAGAGTTTCAGTCCCACTGGAACAATTACCAGGGCTTGATCAAGGAGGCGCTGAGCCTGGCGGCTGCAGGAAAGCAGGACGAAGCCCGGCAGATCACCGCGGGACAAGCCCGTCAGACCTTCAACGCGGCTCATGAAACGATCAGCAAAATCGTCGAGCTCAATGCGCGTGGCTCAGAGAAAGCCGCGGCCAACAGCAAAGAGGTCTTCAATTCGGCCCTGACCGGTCTCCTGATCGTGTCGGTGCTGGCCTTGGGCGCGGCAATTGTGATGTCGGCATTCTTGATCCGCGGCATCACTGCACCGCTGGAACAGGCCGTCCAGGCCGCTGACCGCGTGGCCGGTGGCGACCTGAGTCAGGCCATCCACAGCGATTCGCAAGACGAAACCGGTCAGTTGCTCAGCGCCCTGGCGCGCATGCAGACCAGCTTGGTCGGCACCGTCAGCAATGTTCGCGATGGCGCCGAGTCGGTGGCCACGGCCAGCGCCGAGATTGCCCAGGGCAATGCCGATCTGTCCTCGCGCACCGAGGAGCAGGCTTCCTCTCTGGAGCAGACCTCGGCCACCATGGAAGAGCTGAACGCCACCGTGCGCCAAAACGCCGACAACGCCGCCCAGGCCAACCAGCTGGCGCAAAGCGCTGCCCAAGTGGCGCGCGACGGTGGCCAGGTGGTGGGCGAGGTGGTGGAGACCATGCGCGGCATCGAAGGCAGCTCCAAGCGCATCTCGGACATCATCAGCGTCATCGACGGCATTGCCTTCCAGACCAATATCCTGGCCCTGAATGCCGCCGTGGAAGCCGCGCGTGCAGGCGAGCAAGGCCGCGGCTTTGCGGTCGTCGCCAGCGAGGTGCGCAATCTGGCGCAGCGCAGCGCCGACGCGGCCAAGGAAATCAAGAGCCTGATCAACGACTCGGTCGAGCGCGTGCAGACCGGCACCCAGCTGGTGGACCGCGCGGGCCAGACCATCCAGGACATCGTCGGTTCGGTGCAGCGCCTGGCCGACATCGTCGGCGAGATCAGCAGCGCCAGCCGCGAGCAAAGCTCGGGCATCAGCCAGGTCGGCGAAGCCGTGACCCAACTCGACCGCGCCACCCAGCAGAACGCCGCCCTGGTCGAGGAAAGCGCCGCCGCCAGCGAAAGCCTGCGCAACCAGGCCCAGGGTCTGCTGAGCGCCGTGGCCAGCTTCAAGCTCTCGGCCCTGGGCACCCACAAAGCGGTGCTCGCACCCAGCCGCAAACCGGTCAAATCCACGCACCAGGCGGCCTCGCACACATCCAAGCCGGTCACGGCCAAAAAGCCCGCCGGTCCGGCCAGCAAGCCCGCCCCGGCAGCCGCGCCGCGCGCGCCAGCACCCGCACCAGCTCCGGCCGACGACGGCGGCTGGGACACCTTCTAAGCCAAGCGTCGCCCCAGCGACCCTCTCCGTTTCACAGCGACCAGGCCGCGTGCGCCCCGCTGGAGCCCGCTCCAGCGCCCGCGCTCGCCACAAGCCTGCGCTGCATGCGCGACACCCGGCCACCGCAGCCCCACGCCCGCTGGGTTCACCAGCCGGCGTCCCGGGCGGTGGCATGCGCTCTTCACAAGCCCCGGCCGCAAGGTCGGGGCTTTTTTTGCTTTGAGGCCTGCTGGTGCTTGACGGCTGAGGGCCCAAGAAGGCACCGGCACAGCTCGCCTGGGCTGCTTGTTCTCGCTGCGGTGTCTCGGCCCGCCGCCGGGCTCATGGTTCGCGGGTCGGCTCTTCGAGCCGACTCCCCTCGCTGCTCACTCCGCGGCTCAGCGGCGCCAATCTCCCTCCGTTCGC
>JAIXSD010000208.1 GCA_027484885.1 Rubrivivax sp. | reverse complement strand
GTGGACAGGCGCAGCAGCTGCTCGTTGGCATGCTGCAGCTCGGTCTCGAACTGCTTGCGCTCGGTCAGGTCGGTGATCACGCCCACATACTGCTTGCCCTGCGGGCCACGGATCTCGGACACCGAGACCTGCACGGTCAGCGCCCGGCCGCTCTTGTGCAGGGCGTTGAATTCGCGCGTGCGGCCCAGCAGGGGCAGTTCGCGCTCGCCCTCCTGCCCTTCGCGGCGGCGCAGGTAATGGTCGTGGGCGCCGCGGTCGGGTTCGTCCATCAGCAGGGAGATGTTCTGGCCCAACATGTCTTCGACCCGGTGGCCGAACAGGCGCTCCACCGCGGGGTTGCAGCTGAGCATGCGCCCTGCCGCATCGATGGTGACGATGGCCACGCCGGCCGTCATGATGATGGCCTGCAGTTGGGCCTGGCTGGCCTGCAACTCGCGTTCCTTGAGCACCAGGTCGCTGATGTCCTGCCGCACGGCGACCAGAAAGCCCTCGGGTGTGCGCGTCTCCGAGACGCGCAGCCACAGGCCGCTGTTGAGCTGCTGCAAATGGGCTTGCTCGCTGCGGCCGCGGCGGGCCAGGCGCTCGGCCATCCAGGCGGCTTCCATGCCCTGCGCCTCCATGGGCAGGGCACCGGCGGCGCGGGTCTGCTCCAGCATGAAGGCAAAGGTCTTGCCCAGCATCTGGGTGTAGTCCAGGTGCGGCATCCAGCCGACGACCCGGCGGTTGGCCAGCAGCAGGCGGTCTTGCTCGTCGTAGATTTCGATGCCGGCGGGCATGGCGTCCACCGCGCGCTCCAGCAGCTGGCGCTCGGCCTGCGCTGCCGCTTGCGCTTCGCTTAGGGCATGTTGCGTCTGCACCAGCTCGGTGACGTCAAGGCGGATGCAGACCAGCTGGCCCGAGGCGGTGCGTTGCTCATAAAGGTGCAGCCAGCGGTCCCCAATCTGCTGCAAGCGGGGCCGCAGGCCTCGGCCACGGCCGGCCAGGCGTTCGGCCAGCCAGGCGTCCTCGCGCCCCCGCGCTTCGGCCACCATGCCGGCATTCAGGGAATGGCGCACCACATCCTCGAAGCGGGCGCCGGGCACCAGATGCGCAGCCATCTGCGGGTAGTCCTCGCGGATGCGCTGGTTGCACAGCAGCAGGCGGTCCTCGGCGTCCCAGAGCTCGAAGCCGGCGGGAAGGGCCTCCAGCGCATCGAGCAGCTGGCGTTCGCGGGCGCTGGGTGGGTCGCCTGTGCCTGACCCCATGCCGTCGTCGGCGCGGAGCAGGGGCAAGAGGGCCAGCAGCGCGGCCAGCAAGGGCAGGGCCGCCCAGATAGGCTGCGGCAGGCTGAAGAGCAGCAGCAGGGCCAGCAGCAGGCTGGCAGCGCTGAAGCGCAAGCGCCTCAGCGCGTGGCGGCGGCGGGCGTCCAGCGCATGGGGCAGGGGGTGGTCATTCATGGCGTCCCAGCCGTGGTGTTCGCCCGATTCTGAATCAGGCCCGGCGCTCGGGAATGCGGGCAAATCCGCATGCGCCCGCCGGCAGGGGCGCTGCGCTCAGCCGGCGGCGGGCGCGTTCAGCTGGGCCAGGCGCTCGGGCGTGCCGACATCGGTCCAGGGGCCGCGGTACTCGCAGGCGGCCAGGGCGCGGCGGCCGATGGCGTCTTCCAGGCTGTGGCGCAGGCGCACGGCCTGGCCCAGCGGCAGGTCCTGGAACAGCCGGGCCTTGAACAGGCCCAGGCAGGCCCAGGTCAGGCGCGGCAGATCGGCCGGTGCGCCGTGGCGTTCGCTCAGGGCCAGGCCTTCGGGGCTGATGGCGAAATCGCCGCCTGGGTGGTGGGGGCTGTTGGCCACCATCCAGAGCTGGCCGTCGAGGGCCGGGTCGGCCGCGAAGCGCTGGGCTGCTTCGGCCTCGAAGCGAAAGCCCGGCACAAAGACATCGGCGGAAGCGACCCAGAAGCTGCTCTCGCCGCCGGCTGTCAGCAGGGGCAGGGCCTTGCGGATGCCGCCGGCGGTTTCCAGCGCGCCCACCGGCTCGCGCGACTCATCGCTGTAGTGCAGTCGCAGCCCCCAGCGGCTGCCGTCGCCCAGGGTGGCGGGGAACTGCTCGCTGAGCCAGGCGATGTTGATGACGATGTCGCGCACGCCGGCCGCCGCCAGGGCTTCGATATGCCAGACGATCAGGGGCTTGCCCTGGACGTGGAGCAGGGGTTTGGGGCAGGTGTCGGTCAGCGGCCGCATGCGCTCGCCGCGCCCGGCCGCGAGGATGATGGCTCGCATGGGACGAATCTTAGGCCCTCGGGTGATCTCCACCGGCGCCGGGCCTCAGCTTGCCGGCGTCTCCGTGCTCGGCCCCTGCACCGGGATCCAGACCTTGAAGCAGCTGCCCACGCCGGGCTCGGACTCGACCTCGATGCGGCCGCCATGCTTTTTGACGATGGAGAAGGACAGGGACAGGCCCAGGCCCGTGCCCTGGCCCACCGGCTTGGTGGTGAAGAAGGGGTCGAAGATGCGGCGCATCACCTCGGGCGGCATGCCCTGGCCGTTGTCGCGCACGCTGATGCAGACCCAGTCGCCCAGCGCCTCGGTGCGCAGCTGCAGCAGGCCCTGGCCGGGCATGGCGTGGGCGGCATTGACGATCAGGTTCATGAAGACCTGGTTCAGCTGCGCGGCCAGGCAGCGCACCGGTGGCAGCTGGCCGTAGTCGCGCCTCACCTCGACCTTGTACTTGATCTCGTGGCGCACCACGTTGAGGGTGGATTCCAGGCCCTGGTTGAGGTCGGCGTCCTGCCAGTCGGCCTGGTCGACGCGCGAGAAATCCTTGAGGTCCTGGACGATTTTCTTGACCCGGCTCAGGCCGTCGTCGCTTTCGCGCAGCAGCTGGGGCAGGTCTTCTTCGATGAACTCGAAATCGGCGTCCTGCTCCAGGGTCTGGATGCGGCTGCGCAGGGCTTCGGGCAGCACGGCGCGGTCCAGCTCGCCGTAGCAGCTGTTGAGCTGCATCATGGCGTCGATGTAGCGGCGCAGGGTGCCGAGGTTGGAGGCGACAAAGCCCACCGGGTTGTTGATCTCATGCGCCACGCCGGCCGCCAGCTGGCCGATGGAGGCCATTTTTTCGGACTGCAGCAGCTGGTTCTGCGCGTCTTCCAGCCGGGCATTGGCCTGCTGGATCTGGCGGTAGTTGTTGACCAGCTCGCGCTGGGCGCGCATCACCTCGCTGCGGTCCTGCAGCAGCCACCAGACGGCGGTGTCGGGGTCGCCGGGGTTGGCCGGGTAGGCGATCAGCTGCACCCAGATCAGCTGGCCGCCGGCGGTGCGCAGCTCCATCTCGTGCAAGAGCGACTGCCCGGCCCGCAGGCTGGGCACCGCCATATCGCGCATGGCCTTGTAGCCATCGGCGTCGGGGAAGTAGTTGAAGGCGGCCATCTCGGCATTGCTCATGCCTTCCATCTCGAACATCTGCGCGAACTTCTTGTTGCAGCGCAGGATCTGGCGCTTGCTGGTGCAGAGGATGCCGACCGAGGCGTTCTCCAAGAAAGCGTCGAGGTCCTGGTGGCTGCGCAGCAGCTCGGCGCTGCGTTCGGCGACCAGGGTTTCCAGCTCTTGCTGGTGGCGCTTGAGCTCTTCTTCGGCCGCATGGCGGCGGCTCACATCCATCAGGGTTTCGATGGCGCCGGTCAGGCGGCCCTGGGTGTCGTAGAGCGGCGCGGCGGTGCAGAAGACCCAGCGGCCGTTCTGGCCGAACTGCGGGAAGAAATCCTCGGTCTCGTACGCACCAGGCAGGCCGGGCGAGGCACGCAAATTGGCGCCGGCGAGCTTCTGCATTTCCTCTTCGTGGGTCACCGTGCCGTCCACGATCAGGTCCACCATCAGGGGCCGGGGCTCGCTGAAAAACGGCCGCCAGGTCTGGTTGGTGCCGACCATCTCGCTGGCGGACAGGCCGGTCAGTTGCACGCAGGCGGCGTTCCAGTGGGTGATGCGGTGCTCGGTGTCGATCACAAAGGTGGCGACCGGGTTGTTTTCCAGGATCTGGTACATCACCCGGCCGACATTGAGCAGGCTGTCCTGCACATGGCGCATGTCGCTGAGGTCGGTGCAGGTGAGCAGGGCCAGGGGGCCGTGCGGCCCGGCGATGCGGCTGGCGCTGATTTCCAGATGGCGCACCGAGCCGTTGGCGGTGAGCGCCTCGCACTCCAGGGCCGGCATGTCCTCCTGCGCCTGCAGGCAGCGTTCGCCGTAGGCCTTGACCGGCTCGATGCTGGCTTCGCTGGCCCAGGCGTAGTGCGGCACCAGGCAGAGTTCGGCCAGGCTGTAGCCGAGCAGGCGCTGCAGGGCGGCGTTGGCGAAGACGATGTGCTCGCCGTCGTGCACCATCAGCGGCGCGCTGACGGCCTGCAGCGCGCGGGCACAGACCGGGTCCAGCACCTCGGGCGCGGGCGGCAGCACCGCAGCGCCGCCGGTGGCGGCCCGCAGGGCCTTGGCCAGGGCGCTGGGCTCGCGCGGCTCGGTGTCGAACTCAAGCATGCTGCACCTGGCGTGGCGACTTGCGGGCGTCTTGCGGCTTTTTGACGAAGAAGCTCAGGCTGAGCCGCTCGCGCTGGTCCATCAGCTGCACCTGGCGGATCAGGGTGCTGCTGAAGACATGGCCGGCCGGCAGCAGCAGGCTGCCATGCGGGCTCAGCAGATCGCGCGCCAGCACCATGCCGGGCTTCAGCTCGGCGGCCGTCATTTCCTGGTCGGCCGCGTTCTCCAGCGCCAGGGCGGCCTGCACCGCGTCAAAGGCGGCCAGCACCTCGGGGTCGTAATGCTGTTCGCCGTTCTCGCGGATGGCTTTGCAGGCGTCTTCGGTGGAGTAGACCTTCTCGGCCAGGCGGCCGGCGATCAGCGATTCAAACGTGCTGGCGATGTTGATGATCTGCGAGCCCAGGGGCACTTCCATGCCGGTCAGGCCGTCCGGAAAGCCCTTGCCATCGACGCGCTCGTGCTGCGAGCGGATCAGCAAGGCGCTCTGGTGCAGCCGTGCCAGCGGCATCAGCGCGGCCTGGGCCTGCAGCGGGTGGCGCTTGTAGAGCTCGAACTCGCGGCCGTTCATCAGCGAGACGGTCTTGCGCAGCAGCTCGTCGGGCAGGCCGATCTTGCCCACCTCGTGCAGCAGGCCGGCGTTGTGGATGTCCAGCACTTCGGCCGGGCCCAGCTTCAGCTCCTCGGCGATGCGCCCGGCCAGGGTGGCAACGCGCCGGCCATGGCCGCTGACGCTGCCGTCACGCAGCTCCAGCAGACCGGCGAACACGCTGATGGAGAGGGCGAAGTTTTCTTCCAGCTGGATGTGGGCCTGCTGCAGCTGTTCGTGGGCCTGGGCCATGGCCGCATGGGACTGGCTCAGCTCATCATGGGCTTGCTGCAGCTCTTGCGTGCGCTCCTGCACACGGCGCTCCAGCTCGTCGTTGACGCTGGCCAGCTGCTGGTTGCTGCTGTCCAGCTGTTCGTTGCTGGTCTTGAGTTCTTCGTTCACCGCGGCCAGCTGGCCGTTGGCATCTTGCAGCTGATCGTTGACGCTTTGCAGCTGGGCATTGCTGTCCTGCAGCTGCAGGTTCATGTCCTGCAGCTGTTCGTTTTGCACCAGGGTCAGCTGGGCCAGGCGCTTGTTTTCCTGTTCGAGCTGGTGGCGCATCAGGCCATCGCCGATGGCCAGCAGGATGTCCTGGTCGTCCCAGGGTTTGGAGATGTAGCGGTGGATGGCGCCGCGGTTGATGGCGCCGATGGTGGAGCTGATGTCGGCATAGCCGGTCAGCAGGATGCGCACGCTGCTGGGCCAGCGCTCGCGCACCTGTTCGAGGAACTGCACGCCGTCCATCTCCGGCATGCGCATGTCGGAGACGACCAGGTCGACCGTCTCCAGCTCCATCAAGGCCAGGCCGGCGGCTCCGCCTTCGGCCATCAGGACCTTGTAGCCCTGGGGCCGCAGCAGGCGCCGCAAGGCGCTCAGGATGGAAGGTTCGTCATCGACCAGCAGGATGGTGGCTGGGCTGCGTGCGTCCTCATTCATGGTGGCACCTTCTTCGCCTGGTCCGGGCCGGCAGGATGTCGGCAGCAGCGCCAAGCGTTCGCTGGACTTCAGCTTGCACCTGGAGCCCGGCTTGCGCACATTTCAATCTGATAGAAATGTGAAATACGGGCGAATTGCTGGCCGGCCGCGGCGGGTGTTTGCGCGCCACCACGGCCGGCGGTGCTGGAACCCTGCTGAACCTGCGTGGAGTGCCTCAGGTTCAACGGGTCTCAGCGGTTCAGCGTTTGACGACCTTGACGCTGGAGTTGGCCTTGCCCGCCTCGACATAGCCGATGGCGCCGGGCGTGGCGGCCACGAACTTCAGCACCTCGTCGTCGCCGCTCAGCTCTTTCGGTGGCTTGGCGCCGCCGGTGAAGATCTGGCGGGCCCACAGGGCTTTGAGCTGGGCCTGGTTTTTCTTCAGCACCTTGTTGCCGAAGTCTTCGCGCGCGGCGCCTTCTTTCTGGTCCACGGGGATGGC
>JAIXSD010000708.1 GCA_027484885.1 Rubrivivax sp. | reverse complement strand
GGCGCCATCCAGCAGACCCTGTACCGCCATGTCAACGAGCTGGTGGACTGCAGCGTCTTCGGCCTCGGCCTGGTGGACTGGCAGGCGCGCGTGGTCACCTTCGACTTCGTCATGCAGCAGGGCCAGCCCTTCCAGAGCTACCAGCGCCGCCTGGACGAACCGGGGCAGCCGGCGGCCGATTGCGTCTTGCAGGCGCGCGAGCTGAACTTCGGTCAGCTGGCCCACGACGCGCGCGTGCTGCGCTCGGACGGGCGCACGGTGGAGCGTGTGCTGCTGCAAAACGGCGAGGCGCCGCAGCCGGCGCTCTCGGGCCTCTACATCCCGATGATGCGCCAGGGTGAGGTGATGGGCGTGATCAGCGTGCTCAGCCCGCGGGCCGATGCCTTCGGGCCGGCCGACCAAGACATCTTGCGCACCCTGGGCGCCTACGCTGCGGTGGCGCTGGACAATGCCGAGGCCTACCGCCGCCTCAAGATCACGCAGAACCAGCTGGTCGAGCAGGAGAAGCTGGCCGCCCTGGGCTCGCTGGTGGCCGGTGTGGCCCATGAGCTGAACACGCCCATCGGCAACAGCCTCCTGATGGCCAGCACCTTGAGCGACAACAGCCGGCGCTTCCTGCAGCAGGTGCAGGGCGGTGCGCTGCGCCGCTCGGAGCTGGAGCGCTTTTGCCAGGCGGCCGAAGAGTCCAGCCAGCTGCTGGTGAAAAGCCTGGGCCAGGCGGCCAGCCTGGTGACCAGCTTCAAGCAGATCGCGGTGGATCAGACCTCGGACCAGCGCCGCGTCTTTGACCTCGCCACCCTGTGCCGCGAGGTGGCCCTGACCCTGGGCAACCGCCTGCGCCGCGAGGAGCATGAGCTGCGCCTGGACGTGCCCGAGGGCCTGCGGCTGGACAGCTTCCCCGGCCCTCTGGGCCAGGTGCTGACCAACCTCATCATCAATGCCATGGTCCACGGCCTGGAGGGGCGCAAGGGCGGGCTGATGCAGCTCTCGGCCGAGCGACTCGATGGCGAGCGCCTGCGCCTGCGCTTCAGCGACAACGGCCGCGGCATCTCGGCCGACAACCTGGGCCGCATCTTTGATCCCTTCTTCACCACCCGCCTGGGCCAGGGCGGCAGCGGTCTGGGCCTGCACATCAGCTACAACATCGTCACCGCCACCCTGGGCGGCAGCATCACGGCCAGCAGCAGCCCGGGCGAGGGCGCGCAGTTCGAGATCGTCATTCCCCTGGTGGCGCCGCGCGGCCCGGGCCAGATCGACTAAGCTGGCGGGCCCTGGAGTACCTATGGCCCACGTGTGCGTGGACTGCTCGCCCATGAATCCTCTCGCTACGCTTTCCTCCCCCCTGGCCGCCTGGGCGCCCCGCCTGAGCCTGTTGGCGCTGGCCGCCGCGCTGTCGGCCTGTTCCACCACCGCCTCCACGCCGCCGGCGGCTGCAGCCACCTCGGCCACCTCGGCTGCCAAGGCGCCGCCCAAGCTGATCGTCTTCCTGGTGGTGGATGGCTTGCCCATGCGCCAGGTCACCGCCTACCGCGATCAGCTGCAGCCCGATGGCTTCCGCCGCTTCCTGGACCAGGGCGCCTGGTTCTCGGATGCACGCTATGCGCACGGCCACACCGTCACCGCCGCCGGCCACGCCACCATGCTGACCGGCGCCTACCCGCAGCGCAGCGGCATCATCAGCAATGAATGGAACGACGCGCAGACCTTTGCCCCGGTCTACAACACCGGCGACATTGCCTACCGCTACATCGATCACAAGACCGACCCTCTGGCCGGCACCAGCCCGCGCAATCTGCGCGCCGAGACGGTGGGCGATGTGCTGCGCGGCCTGCAGCCGGCGTCCAAGGTGATCGGCATCTCGGGCAAGGACCGCGGCGCCATCCTGCCGGCCGGCCACAAGGGCACGGCGTACATGTACATGAGCGAGGACGGCCAGTTCGCCTCCAGCACCTACTACATGCCCAGCCACCCACAGTGGGTGCGCGATTTCAACGCCGCCAAGCCGGCCGATGCCTTCTTCGGCAAGACATGGGCGCCGCTGCTGCCGGAAGCTGCGTATGCCGGCTCGGTGCCCGATGGCCAGCCCTGGCAGTCCAACAGCGGCAATGGCAACAAGCTGCCCGCGGTGCTGGGCGCTCAGATGGACGGCCCCGGCCCGCGCTTCTACGGCAACATCCTGCCCAGCCCCTTCGGCGATGAGCTGACCCTGGCTTTTGCCCGCGCCGCCATCGATGGCGAGCAGCTGGGCGCCGATGCGCAGACCGACATCCTCTCGGTCAGCCTGTCCAGCCACGACTACGTCAACCATGCCTTCGGCCCCGAGTCGCGCCTCTCGCACGACCATTTCCTGCATCTGGACCGTTATCTGCAGGCCTTCTTCCGTGACCTCGATGCCAAGGTTGGCCGCGACAACTATCTGGTGCTGCTGACTGCCGACCATGGCTTTGCCGACTCCCCTGCCTGGGCCAAGACCCAGGGCCGCGATGCGGACCTGCTCAACCCCGGCGTGGTGCTGGCCCAGCTCAACACCGGCCTGGTGCAGAAGTTCGGCCCGGGTCGCTGGGCGGTGAGCTTTTCGGCGGCCGGCGTGCTCTTCGACCACAAGCTGATCGCCGAGCGCGGCCTGGCCCCGAGTGCCGTGCACGAGGAAGCCGCCCGCCTGCTGCGTGGCATGGACGGCGTCGTCGCCGCCTTCACGCCCGAGCAGCTGCGCAGCAGCGACAGCGCCACCCCCTTCCTCGACGCCATGCGCAAGGCCTGGCACCCCGAGGTGTCGGCGCCGGTGCAGTTCGT
>JAIXSD010000384.1 GCA_027484885.1 Rubrivivax sp. | reverse complement strand
CCGAGAACTGGCTGCCCTGGTACATCGAACGCAAGCAGCGGCTTCTGCAGCTGATCTGGGGCCATGCCCAGCAACAGCTGGCTGCGGGCCATGACGTGATCCTGGAACTCGGCCTGATCCAGCGCGCCGAGCGCCTGCCTTTCTGCCAGCAGGTGATCGACGCGGGCTTCGCCTTGCGCATCCATGTGCTGGACGCGCCCACCGAGCTGCGCCGGGAACGCGTGCAGCGCCGCAATCGGGAGCAGGGCCCGACCTTCTCCATGATCGTGCCCGACGCCATCTTCGACCTGGCCAGCCAGTATTGGGAGCCACCGGATGCGGAGGAGTGTTTGGATTTCAGGGTGCAGTGGGTCGAATCGTTTGCGCAGGCCCTGTGAAGCGAAGGCCGGGCCAATAATGCAAGGCCGTGCCGCCCTGGTGCGCACGTGCTGGCCCCGGCCCAACTGGGTTCTTTCGCTCAATCACCCAGTCACTCTCTCACTCACTCATGCGCCTTCCCTGCATCGCCCCATGGCTGTTGGCACTCACGCTGCTGGGTTTCAGCCCGGCCCTTGTGCATGCCTCCTGTGACGCACGCAAGCCTGCGGCCGCTTGCAGCAAGCCCATCGAGGCGAGCCCCGCCGCCCAAGTTGTCACCCTGCCAGCTGCTGTGTTGGGGCGACCCTATGCGAGGCAACTCCCCGCGCTCGGGGGTTCTGAGCCGCTGCGCTGCCTGCTTTTGAGCGGTGATCTGGAGGACTCGGGCTTGCTGCTCAGCGCTGATGGGCTGATCAGCGGTGCGCCGACGCGGACCGGCAGCTTCAGCTTCCGCGCGGCTGCGCTGTCCGATGCGGACGGCGGGCGGGCCGCGACGCAGCGCTTCAGTCTGACGGTCCTGGCTGTTGCGCCGGCGCGGCCGGTGATTCCCCCGGAGCTGCAAGCCCAAAGGCGTTCCAAGCGAAAAACGAAGTGAGACCCCTCGGAGCCGTCGCCGCGCGCTTGGACGGATGAAATGAAGTGAATTGAAGTGAAGTGATGAGACCCGGGGTGGCCAAGCGCCGCGAGTGCTCCCGCAGCGTGCCGAGTCAGCCTCATTCCACCCGTTCGCCCCCTTCCGCCTCAAACACCAGGCAATCCTCCGCCGGCAGTTGCACATGCAAGCGCGTGCCCGGCCGCGCGGCTTGCCAGCCGGGGCAGCGCAGGCTCAGGCGCTGTGTGGGGCCGAGTTCGAGTTGCAGGATGCTGTCGGCGCCGGTGGGTTCCACCAGCAGCAGCGGGGCGGAGAGCACCAGGGCCTGGCCGTCGCTGACGGTCGATTCCAGCGGCAGCAGGCGCAGGGCTTCGGGGCGCCAGCCCAGCATCAGCTTGCGGCCGGCCAGGCGGCGCAGGCGTTCGGGCCAGGGCCCGCCTTCGGGCGCCCAGCGGACGGGCAGGGCGGCATCGCCCTGGTCCAGCTGCAGGCTGCCGTCGTGCATGGCGCGGGCGGGCAGCAGATTGATGGCCGGCGCGCCCAGAAAGCCGGCCACGAAGAGATTGGCCGGGCGCTGGTAGACCTCTTGCGGTGTGCCCACCTGTTGCAGCCGGCCGTCTTTCAGCACGGCCATGCGCTGGCCCAGGGTCATGGCCTCCACCTGGTCGTGCGTGACGTAGACGGCGCTGGTGCCCAGGCGCTGGTGCAGCAGCTTGATCTCGCTGCGCATCTCGGCGCGCAGCTGGGCATCGAGATTGGACAGGGGCTCGTCGAAGAGAAAGAGTTGCGGCTGGCGGGCCAGGGCGCGGCCCATGGCCACGCGCTGGCGTTGGCCGCCCGAGAGCTGGGCCGGGCGGCGCTGCAGCAGCGGCTCCAGCTGCAGCAGCTGGGCCACCTCCCGCACCCGGGCCTCACGCTGCGCACGCGGCCAGCCCTGCATCTCCAGCGGATATCCGATGTTCTGTGCCACGCTCATATTCGGGTACAGCGCGTAGTTCTGGAACACCATGGCGATGTCGCGCGCCTGCGGCGCCAGGGAGTCGATGCGCCGGCCTTTGAGCCGGATCTCGCCGCTGTCCGCCTGCTGCAGGCCCGCGATCAGGCTCAGCAAGGTGGACTTGCCGCAGCCCGAGGGGCCGACCAGGATCAGCATCTCGCCCTCATCCAGGTCGAGGCTGATGTCCTGCAGCACGGCCTGGCTGCCGATCTGTTTGTGGATGTGCGAAAGGCTGAGGCCGCCGGTCATGGGTGAGCTTCCAGGGAATCCAAACATTGAAACGAGGACATGGTCTAACCCTTCACCGCACCGGCCACCAGGCCACGGGCAAAGTGGCGCCCGGCCAGCAGGTAGACGGCCAGGGTGGGCAGGGCGGCCAGCAGGGCCGCCGCCATCTCCAGGTTGTAGGCGCGCAGGCCGCCTTCGCTGTGGGCGGCCAGCTGGGCCAGGGCGGCGGTGATGGGCCGGGCCTCGTCCGGCCCGAAGACCAGGCCGAACAGGTACTCGTTCCACAGCGTGGTGAACTGCAGAATGATCACCACCACAAAGATGGGCCGCGAGAGCGGCAGCACCAGGCGTGTGAACAGCGACCAGAAGCCCGCGCCGTCCAGCCGCGCGGCCTGCAGCAGCTCGTCCGGGAAGCCCAGGAAATGGTTACGGAAGAACAAAGCCAGGGGCAGGCTGTAGATCACATGGATGGCGATCAAGAGGCCCAGGCTTTTG
>JAIXSD010000743.1 GCA_027484885.1 Rubrivivax sp. | reverse complement strand
GTGTGCGAGTCGGCCTTGACATAGCCATGCCCAGGGAAATGCTTGGCACAGCTGGCCATGCCGGCCAGCAACAAGCCATGCTGCAAGCTCTTGGCCAGCAAGGCCACCACGCGCGGGTCGCGGTGGAAGCTGCGGGTGCCAATCACAGAACTCTCGCCGTAGTCGAGATCAAGCACCGGCGCAAAGCTGAAATCCACGCCGCAGGCGCGCAACTCAGCGGCCAGCACAAAGCCCGCAGCCGTCGCCGCTGCGGTGGCCTGCAGTGCGTCTTCCATCCATAACTCGCCAAGCCGGCGCATGGCCGGCAGGTGAGTAAAACCATCGGTCTGGAAACGCTGCACGCGGCCACCTTCATGGTCCACACAGATCAGCAGATCGGGTCGGATGGATTTGATCTCGGCCGTCAGCGCCAGCAGCTGGGCGCGGCTCTCGTAGTTGCGGGCAAACAGGATCAGGCCGCCGACCAGGGGGTGGCGCAGGCGCGTGCGCTCGGCATCGCTCAGGCTCAGGCCGGCGACATCCAGCACCACGGGCGCATGTTGCAGGTCTACTTCCATCGTCTTTGTCTATCTTTTTTCTGCGGCCTTCAGGCCAGGGTTTCGACGACCACAAAGCTGGTCGCGTAATCGGTTTCGTCGCTGACGCTGACCAGGGCGCGCAGGCCCTGGGCCTCGAACCAGCGGGCCAGCTCGCCATGCAGGCGGATCTCGGGCTTGCCGCTGGGCGCGTTGAGGATCTCGCAATCGCGCCAGTTCATGGGCATGCGCATGCCCAGGCCGATGGCTTTGGAGAAAGCCTCCTTGGCCGAGAAGCGGGTGGCCAGAAAGCTCAGGCCGCGGCCTTCGGCGCGCGCACGGCGGGCGCGAAAGACCTCCAGCTCATTCGGCCCCAGCACTTTTTCGGCGAAGCGCTCGCCGCGCCGCGCCAGGGTCTCGCGCATGCGGCGGATGTCGCAGACATCGGTGCCGATGCCGTAAATCATGCCTCGGGCTCCAGCGGCGCCCAGCCCAGCAGCTCGTTGCGATGCTGCTGGCCGCCCAGCTCGAACCAGGCCTCGCCCCAAAGGCTGGCGCCTTCGCGCCGATAGAAGCGCAAAGCGCCTTCATTGCCGATCCAGGCGCTGAGCCAGAGCGAACGCTCGGGCCAGGTCTGGCGCGCCTGATGCAGCAGCTTCAAGCCCAGGCCTTGGTTCTGGCTGTGCGGCGCGACGTAAAGCCGCTTGAGCTCCACCGCCTGGCCCGACACGGCCACCGGGCAGACGGCGCTGTCGTCCAGATGCGCCCAGGCCAGCAAGGTGTCGCCGCGTTCGATCACCCAGTGACGGTTCAGATCGATGGACTGGCGCAGCAGCTGCTCGTCGAAATCGCGCTTCAGGTATTCGGCCACCGTGCTGTTGACGCCGCCCTCGGCGGCATAGCGATCCAGCCAGACCCAACGCGCCAGCGCAGCGATGCGCAGCGCATCGTCGGGCTCGGCCGGGCGCAGATCGAGGAAAGCCGGCTTCTTGCTGCTCATGTCCATGCTCAGGCGGCGTAGGCGCGCTGGATGCTGCGCAGGTACTCGCGCACGGTCTCGGTGTAGCCCAGCTCCAGGGCATCGGCGATCAAGGCGTGGCCGATGGACACCTCTTGCACGCCGGGCACGGCACGCAGGAACAGGCTCAGGTTGTCCCGGTTGAGGTCATGGCCGGCATTGATGCCCAGGCCCTGGGCCAGAGCGGCCTCGGCCGTGCGGGTGAAGCCGGCCAGCACCTCGGCCTCGCGGGCGCTGCCAAAGGCGCCGGCAAAGGTCTCGGTGTAGAGCTCGATGCGCTCGGCGCCCAAGGCCGCAACATGGGCCATGGCCTCGGGCTGCGGGTCCATGAAGAGGCTGACGCGCACGCCCAGGCTTTGGCATTCGGCGATCAGCGGCGCCAGGCGCTCGCGATCGGCCGGCAGGTTCCAGCCATGGTCGGAGGTGAACTGGTCTTCGCTGTCGGGCACAAAGGTCACCTGATGCGGGCGCAGCTCGCGGACATAGTCCATCAGGTTCTGGGTCGGGTTGCCCTCGATGTTGTACTCAGCATGCGGCCATTGCTTCATCAACGCGGCCAGCTCGCGCACATCGGCCGGGCGGATGTGGCGCTCGTCCGGGCGCGGGTGCACGGTGATGCCTTGGGCGCCGGCCAGCAGGCAGGCCTCGGCCGCGCGCAGCACGCTGGGAATGCCCAGGTGGCGGGTGTTGCGCAGCAAGGCCACCTTGTTGACGTTGACCGACAGGGCGCAGCGCTGGCCGTGCGAATGGGCGGCCGAGGCCTCGGGGGCGAGCAAAGGGTTCATCGTTTCGAATTCCAGCAAAGTTCGGTCAGGGCAGCCGGGGCCGCGCCTCATGATCAGTCGAGCAGTTTCTGCACATCCAGCATCACCTGGCGGGTGCGCAGCGGCTTGCCGCCCAGATGATAGTGAAGCAGGCCGCGCAGTGCCGACTTGAGCTGCGGCAAGACCGGGGCGCAGGCCTGCTGCAGCGCGGCCATGCTGCCGTGCAGCAGGGCGGCTTGCAGATGGATCCAGGTGGCGCCGTCCAGGCCGCCCACTTCGGCGGACAAGGGCTGGATGCCCGCCTCGGCGGACAGACCGTAGCTGCGCGCCAGCTGCAGCGGGGCTTGCGTGAGCGTCACCACGCTGAGGTCGGGCAGCAGGCCGGTCTCCACCAGCAGACGCAGCTCAAAGGCCCGCAGCGCCGCCTGCGACTGCGCATCCTCATTGGCATGCAGCTGCGGCAAGGTCTGGGCGTAGGCATCGAAGAGCAGCGGATGGGCGTCCTGCCGGGCCAGCAGCTTGAGCAGCAGCTCGTTCAGGTAATAACCCGAAAACAGCGCGGCACCGGCCGGCAGGGTGCTGCCGCCGGCCCATTCGGCCGCGCGCAGCGTCACCACCTCGGCCGGGTTGCAATCCGTGGATTTGGCCGGTTTGGACAGGGTCACCTGGATGCGCTGAAACGGCAGCAGCACCGCACGCAGCTGAGAGTACGGCCGCTTGGCGCCCTTGGCCACCACGGCCAGGCGCCCTTGCTCACGGGTGAACAGATCGAGGATGAGGCTGGACTCGCTCCAGTCGTACTGGTGGAGCACAAAAGCCTGCTGGACCGCAGGTGCGCGCGCGCTGCGGGTCATCAGAGAACGGGCCGGTCAAGCCGGTCAAACGAGAGGCACGCCAGCGGCTTCACTCGTAGCCGTAGGTGCGCAAATGTTCTTCGCTGTCGGCCCAGCCCGAACGCACCTTGACCCAGAGCTCCAGGAAGACGCGGCCGTCCATCAGATGCTCCAGCTCCTGGCGCGCCTCGGAGCCGATGCGCTTGAGGCGCTCACCGCCCTGGCCAATGATCATGCCCTTGTGGGCATCGCGCTCGACGACGATGGAGGCCGAGATGCGGCGCAGCTCGCCCTCGTCTTCCCATTTGTCGATGATCACGGTCGAGGTGTAGGGCAGCTCGTCACCGGTCAGGCGGAACAGCTTCTCGCGGATGATTTCGCTGGCCAGGAATTTCTCGCTGCGGTCGGTCAGCGCGTCGCCGTCGTAGAACCAGCCCTGCTCGGGCAGGTAGGGCTTGAGGATCTTGAAGAGGCGCTGGACATCGGCGTCCTTCTTGGCCGAGAGGGGCACGAACTCGCTGAAGTTGCGACGCTCCTGCATGCTCTTGAGCCAGGGCGCCAGGTCGGCGCGGCGCTGCACCGCATCGAGCTTGTTGGCGATCATCACCACCGGCTTGTCCTGCGGCAACAAAGACAGCACCTTGGCATCGTCCAGGCCGAAGCGGCCCGCTTCGAGCACATAGAGCACCAGATCCACATCGCCGAGCACGCCGTGCACGGTGCGGTTCAGGTTGCGGTTGAGCGCGGCGTTGTACTTCATCTGGAAGCCGGGCGTGTCCACGAACACGAACTGCGCTTCGTCCACGGTGCGCATGCCGGTGATGCGGTGGCGCGTGGTCTGGGCCTTGTCCGAGGTGATGCTGACCTTCTGGCCGACCAGGGCGTTGAGCAGGGTCGACTTGCCGACATTGGGCCGGCCGACGATGGCGATCAGGCCGCAGCGCTGGGGCGTGCCGTCGGCCATCTTGCCGCCGCTGGCTTGGGCTGCCGCTGCGGCCTCGGGCGACAGCGAGGT
>JAIXSD010000153.1 GCA_027484885.1 Rubrivivax sp. | reverse complement strand
TGCGCAGCGATGTGGCGCCGCGCAGCTTTGCCGCCCGCATGGGCCTGTACTCGATGGACAGCGGCACGCCGCTGACGGCGGGCAGCTGGGAGGCCGCCTACTGGGGCGCGCAAGCCAGCTTGACCGGCCTGGACCAGGTGCTGGCCGGCGAGCGCAGCGCCTATGTGCTGACCCGCCCACCGGGCCACCATGCCGGGGCGGATTTCTTCGGCGGCTACTGCTTCGTCAACAACGCGGCAGTGGCAGCCCAAGCTGCCATTGACGCTGGCCTGCAGCGCGTGGCCATCCTCGATGTGGACTACCACCACGGCAATGGCACGCAGGCCATCTTCTACGAGCGTGCGGACGTGTTCTACGCCAGCCTGCATGGCGATCCGCAGACGGAGTTTCCCTTCTTCCTCGGCCATGCCGACGAGACCGGCGCCGGTGCCGGCCAGGGCTTCAATGCCAATTTCCCGCTGCCGGCCGGTGCCAGCAACGAGGCCTGGTTCGCCGCGCTGGAATCGGCTCTGGAACGGCTGCAAGCCTACGCGCCCGAGCTGTTGATCGTCTCCCTGGGCGTGGACACCTACGGCGGCGACCCGATCTCGCATTTCAAGCTGGACCGCCCCGAGTTCAGTCGCCTCGGCCAGCGCCTGGCGGCCTTCGGTGCCCGCACCCTGTTCCTGCAGGAGGGCGGTTATGCCACCGAGGCTATCGGCCACAACGTGGTCGCGGTGCTGCAAGGATTCGAGCCCCGGCTATGAGCACCACGGCGCCGCGTGTGCACCTGCGTCCGACCATGTTGTCGGACCTGGACTATGTCGTCTCCATCGAGCAAGACGGCGCCAACCGCCCCTTCATCACGCCCTGGGAGCGGGTGCAGCACGAGGGCGCGCTGCGCTTTCCCGATTCGCGCCACTTCATCATCGAAGCCGGGCCGGAGGCCGCGCGCGCCGGCTTTGTCATCCTGCAGGGCTGCCGCAACCCGCATGGCTCGGTCGAGCTCAAGCGCATCGTGCTGGGCCCCAAGGGCGCGGGCCTGGGCCGGCGCTCGGTGCGCCTGCTCAAGGCCTTGGCCTTCACCCAGCTCAAGGCGCACCGCTTCTGGCTGGATGTGAAAGCGCTGAACACGCGCGCGCTCAAGCTCTACGCCAGCGAGGGTTTCGTTGAAGAAGGCCGCCTGCGCGAGAGCGTGCGCGTCACCACCGAGGGCGCCGATGGCTATGACAGCCTGGTGGTGATGTCCTTGCTGGACCGCGAGTACCAGGCCCGCGTGGCCCTGGGCGAGGAGGGCGCTTGAGCCGTCTTTTCTTGCTGTGGGCCTTCTTGCTCAGCTTGGCCGGCCCCGCGCGCGCCGAGCTCTGGGGCTATATCGATGGCCAGGGCATGGCGCATCTGGCCGGCCATCAGGTCGACAGCCGCTACAGCCTGGTGCTGGGCAGTGCCCAGACACAGCGTGAGGCAGCAGCGCAAACCCAGGTGCCGGGCAAGAGCGATGGCGGCCAAGGCCTGCTCACCTGGTTGGAGTTCGCCCCCGAGGTCAAGGCGGTGCAGCCTTTCCTGCGCGAGGCCGCGGCCCAGCATGGTGTCGATATGGAGCTGCTCAAGGCCGTGATCGCGGTCGAGTCGGGCTACAAGCATGACGCCGAATCCAAGCGGGGTGCGCTCGGCCTGATGCAGTTGATGCCCGATGCGGCGCGGCGCTATGGGCCGGTGCCGCGTTTGAGCCTGAGCAAGAACCAGCTGCTCGACCCGCGCACCAATGTCCTGACCGGCGCCAAGATGCTGGCCGATCTGATCAAACGCTTCGGCCGCATCGATGCGGCCCTGGCCGCCTGGAATGCCGGTGAAGGTGCGGTGCGCCGCCACAGCGGGCGGGTGCCGCCTTTCGCCGAAACCCAGGCCCATGTCCACCTGGTGCTGGAGCTGTACTGGGCCTTGCTGCAACACAGCATGCCGGCCCAAGCCCAGCACCTCAAGATTCACAAGAACGAACCCTGACGACGATTCCGCATGAGCCAGCAGACTTCCATTTTTGACAACCCGCCGCCGAACGCCGGTGGCGGCGGCAGCGGCGGCGCGGGCGACGGTGAAAACCTGACCCTGGGCCACTACGCCGAGCGTGCTTACCTCGAATATGCGCTGAGCGTGGTCAAGGGCCGGGCCTTGCCCGATGTCTGCGACGGCCAGAAGCCAGTGCAGCGCCGCATCCTCTACACCATGGAGCGCATGGGCCTGTCCTACAGCGGCAACACCGGCGCCAAGCCGGTCAAGGGCGCGCGGGTGGTCGGCGATGTGATGGGCAAGTTGCACCCGCATGGCGACCAATCGGTCTACGACGCCCTGGTGCGCATGGCCCAGGATTTCTCACTGCGCTACCCGCTGATCGATGGCCAGGGCAATTTCGGCAGCCGCGATGGTGACGGCGCCGCTGCCATGCGTTACACCGAGGCGCGGCTGTCGCCGATCGCCCGCTTGCTGCTCGACGAGATCGACGAAGGCACGGTGGACTTCACGCCCAATTACGACGGCTCCACCCAGGAGCCGCGTCAGCTGCCGGCGCGCCTGCCTTTTGTGCTGCTCAACGGCGCCAGCGGCATTGCCGTGGGCATGGCCACCGAAGTGCCCAGCCACAATCTGCGCGAGGTCGCTGCGGCCTCGGTGGCCCTGCTGAAGAACGAGAACCTCAGCGATGAGGAGCTGTTCACCCTGCTGCCCGGCCCGGACTACCCCGGCGGCGGCCAGCTGATCAGCTCGGCCGACGACATCCGCTCGGCCTACCTCAGCGGCCGCGGCAGCATGAAGCTGCGTGCGCGATGGAAGATCGAAGACCTGGCCCGTGGCCAGTGGCAGCTGGTCGTGACCGAGCTGCCGCACGGCACCAGCGCTCAGCGCGTGCTGGAAGAGATCGAAGAACTCTCCAACCCCAAGGTCAAGGCCGGCAAGAAGACACTGAGCCAAGAGCAGCTTCAGCTCAAGGCCAGCCTGTTGGCGGTGCTGGACGGTGTGCGTGATGAATCGAGCAAGGACGCGGCCGTGCGCCTGGTCTTCGAGCCCAAGAGCCGCACGGTCGAGCAGCAAGACCTGATCACCACCTTGCTGGCCCACACCAGCCTGGAGACTTCGGCCTCGCTGAACCTGACCATGGTCGGCTCTGACGGCCGCCCGACGCAAAAAGGCTTGCGCCAGATCCTCAGCGAGTGGCTGGGCTTCCGCCAGACCACGGTGCAGCGCCGCACCCAGTTCCGCCTGGACAAGGTGCGTGACCGCATCCATGTGCTGGAAGGCCGGCAGCTGGTGCTGCTGAACATCGACGAGGTGATCCGCATCATCCGCAATGCCGATGAGCCCAAGCCCGCCCTGATCGAGCGTTTCCGTCTGTCCGAGCGCCAGGCCGAGGACATCCTGGAAATCCGCCTGCGCCAGCTGGCGCGCCTGGAAGCGATCAAGATCGAGCAAGAGCTCAAGAGCCTGCGCGAGGACGAGGCCAAGCTGGCCGACATCCTGGCCAACCCCAGCGTGCTCAAGCGCACCGTCATCAAGGAAATCGAGGCCGACGCCAAACAGTACGGCGACGATCGCCGCACCCTGATCCAGGAAGAAAAGCGCGCCACCGCCGAGGTCAAGGTGGTGGACGAGCCGGTGACCGTGGTGGTCAGCATGAAGGGCTGGGTGCGTGCGCTCAAGGGCCATGAGGTCGAGGCCTCGGCCCTGGCCTTCAAATCGGGTGACCAGCTCTACGGCACCTTCCCCTGCCGCAGCGTCGACCCGCTGATCGTCTTTGGCAACAACGGCCGGGTCTACTCGGTGCCGGTGTCAATGCTGCCGGGCGGGCGCGGTGATGGCCAGCCCATCACCACCTTGATCGAGCTGGAAAGTGGCAGCCAGATTGCGCATTACTTCGCCGGCAATGCCCAGCAGCGCCTGGTGCTGGCCGGTACCGGTGGCTTTGGTCTGATCGCCCAGGTGGGCGATCTGGTCGGCCGGCAGAAAGCCGGCAAGACCTTCCTGAGCCTGGAAGGCACCGAGCAGCCGCTGCCGCCGGCCGTGGTGCCTGCGGGCGAGGTGTTGGGCGTGCAGCTGGCCTGCCTGAGCCTGAACGGCCGCTTGCTGACCTATGGCCTGGACGAGCTCAAGCACCAGCCCAAGGGCGGCCGCGGCCTGACCCTGGTGGATCTGGAGGACAAGGACGCGCTGCTCAGCGTGGCGGCCTTCACCCAAAGCCTGCAAGTGATCGGCACCGGCCGCGGTGCCAAGCCCAAGGAGGAAATCCTCAAGGGCGTGGGCCTGGCCAGTTATGCCGGCAAGCGGGCCCGCAAGGGCAAGCCGGTCGAGGCCTTCCAGAAGGTCTTGCGCGTGCTGGCGCCCTGATGCGCCGCGCGCTTCTGAAGGGCAGCCTGGCCGGTGGCTCACTGCTGCTGGGCCTGCCTGGCATCTTGCGTGCCGCGCCGGCCCAGCCGCCGCTGGACTTTGAGGCGGCCTGTCGGGCGATCGAGGCCCGGCTCGGTGGCCAGATCGGCGTGTTCGCGCTCGATACCGGCAGCCAGGCCCGCCTGGCCTACCGGGCCGATCAGCGCTTTGCCATGTGCTCGACATTCAAGCTGCTGCTGGCGGCCGCCGTGCTGGCGCGCATCGACGCCGGCCAGCTGCGGCCCGATCAACGCCTGCGTTATGGTCCGCGTGATCTGGTGCCCCATGCGCCGGTGACGGGCGCCTTGCTGCAGGGCGGCTCGCAATCGGCCTCGCTGACGGTGGCCGCGCTCTGTGAAGCCATCCTGGTGCACAGCGACAACCCGGCCGCCAATTTGCTGCTGCCCCTGGTCGGCGGCCCGCCGGGCTTGACGCGTTTTGCGCGCGAGCAGGGTGATTCGATCACCCGGCTGGACCGTATCGAGCCCGCGCTCAACAGCAACGAGCCCGGTGACCCGCGCGACAGCAGCACGCCCGAGGCCTTTGTCGGCCTGCTGGACCGCATCCTCGGCAGCGTCTTGTCGGATGAGTTGCGTCAGCAATTGCTGGTCTGGATGAATGCCTCTGAGACCGGCTTGCGTCGCCTGCGCGCCGGTGCGCCGCAGGACTGGCCGGCCGCCGACAAGACCGGCACCGGCGCGCGTGGCGCGGTCAACGATGTGGCGGTGTTCTTTCCGCCCAATCGTGCACCCATGCTGATGGCGGTGTTCATGAGCGGATCGAGCGAGCCGCTGGCCGCCCTGGAGGCCGCCCATGCCGAGATCGCCACGCGAGCCCTGGCCCTGCTCAGCGGCCCGTCGGCCGCGGCCCTCACCAGCTCTTGAAGGGGCGCTGGGCCAG
>JAIXSD010000185.1 GCA_027484885.1 Rubrivivax sp. | reverse complement strand
GGCAGGTCTTCCGCCAGCAGCACCCCGCCGAGGTCCTTGTTCTGGGCCAGGGTGGCCAAGGCATCGGCTGAAGAACGGGGGAAGGCCATCAGGCCCACGGACTGGCAAAACTCGGTCAGCACCTGGTACTGCGCGGCGTCATGCTCCAGCAACAGTACCTTGGCTTCAAGTTGGGTGGTTTCGGTCATGATGCGTCCACGGAAAAGCCATCCTGGCCTGCACGCAGGCCGACACCGCCCAGTGGCCCGGGCGTTCTCGGTTTTCGGCAGCCGGCGGCAAAGGTTGAGGGCAATTGCGGGCCGGCGATTGCGCTGCAGCCCAGGTTTCACCTGACGCCCCTGCCCCGGGGCGGCGGCCACAATGCCGGCATGACTGCTGCGCCCTCGCCACGTTCGCCCGCCCTCTGGCCCCCAGCGCAGCTCAGCGCCAGGCAGCTGGCCCTGCTGGCCGGGCTCAATCTCGCCGTGCTGGCCTGGAGCCGCCTGGGCGCCTTCGATGCCGCCACCTGGTGGATGGAGGTGGCGCCGGTGCTGCTGGTCTGGCCCCTGCTGCTGGCCACACAGCGGCGCTTCCCGCTCACGCCCTTGCTGCTGGGCCTGATCTTTGTCCACGCCCTGATCCTGATCGCCGGTGGCCACTACAGCTACGCCCGCGTGCCCCTGGGCGACTGGCTGCGCGAGGCGCTGGCCCTGGGCCGCAACCCCTACGACGGCATCGGCCATCTGGCGCAAGGTTTCATCCCCGCCATCGCAGCGCGCGAACTGCTGCTGCGCAAGACCGGGCTGCAACGCGGCGGCTGGCTGTTCACCGTGGTGACGGCCTGCTGCCTGGCCATCAGCGCCATTTACGAGCTGATCGAATGGGGCGCCGCCGTGGCCCTGGGCCAAGGTGCCGATGAGTTCCTGGGCGCCCAGGGCGACCCCTGGGACACACAAAAAGACATGGCCCTGGCCTGGCTGGGCGCCATGCTGGCCCAGCTGCTGCTGGCGCGCACCCATGACCGGGCGCTGGAGCGCCTCGCGAAGAATTGACACCGAAGCCCATGCCCGCCGCCCTGACCCTGGCCGATCTGCGCCGCTACGCCGTGTCGCGCAGCCTGTTCAAGCCCACCAGCCTGCCCCAGGCCATCCAGCGCCTGGGCTTTGTCCAGGCTGACCCGATCCGCGCGCCGGCGCGTGCGCAAGACCTGACCCTGCGCCACCGGGTCAAGGACTACCGCGCCGGCGATCTGGAGCGCCGCTACACCCGGCTGGCGGTGGAAGAGGACTGCCTGGTCAACTACGGCTTTCTGCCGCGCGAACACCTCAAGCTCATGCACCCGCGCGGCGCCAAGCGCAGCTGGGACGCCAAGACCCGAGCCCAGGCCGAGGCCATCCAGGCTTTTGTGCAAGCGCAGGGCCCCAGCCACCCGCGCGAGATTCAGCAGCATTTCAATCTCGGCGCCACCCGCAATGCCTGGGGCGGCAGCAGCAATGCCACCACCCAGTTGCTGGACGGCATGCACTACCGCGGCCTGCTGCGCGTGCAGCAGCGCGAGCAGGGCCAGCGCATCTACAGCGCCGTGGCCCACACGCCCGACCCGCGCACGCCGCAGGAGAAAGCCCAGGCCCTGCTGGATCTGGTGCTGGCCAAGTACGCCCCCCTGCCCTCGCGCAGCCTGGGCCATTTGTGCGGCCTGCTGGGCTATGGCGCACCGCATCTGCGCGCCGAACTGCGCCAGGTGTTGGCCCAGGCCCGCAAGACCTGGCCCCAGGCCCAGGTCGAGGGGCAGACCTGGTACTGGCCTGAGGGCGAGAACCCGGGCTCCAAGCGCTGGAAGCTGGACGAGGCCGTGCGCCTGCTGGCGCCCTTCGACCCCGTGGTCTGGGACCGCCTGCGCTTCGAGCAGTTCTGGGGCTGGGCCTACCGTTTTGAGGCCTACACGCCCGCGCCCAAGCGCAAGCTCGGCTACTACGCCCTGCCCCTGCTCTGGCGCGGCGAGGTGATCGGCTGGGGCAATGTCAGCAACGCCGAGGGGCGCCTGCAAGCGCAGCTGGGCTATGTGGCCGGCCGGGCGCCGCGCGAGCCCGGCTTCAGCGCTGCGCTGGATGAAGAACTGGCCGCCATGGCCCGCTTCCTGGGTGTGGATGCCCCCTGAGTCGTGAGCTCAGGCCGGGATTGGCGGGAAAACCCGCCCTGTTCCAAGCGCGCAATTGGCGCTTGCGACTAGAATTCGTCCGTTCCGAGGAGCGTTGCAACCTGCCGGTCTGGCTTCAGACCCTCAGGCCAGGCTCGGAAAAATTTGCACAGCGGCCTCGTCATCCCCTCGGCCCTGTTCATTGGCAACCGCGCTCACCCGCTGACGTCCTTGCGTGGGTGAACGGTTGCATGCATCAAACCAGGGTTCGGAGCACCGAACCGCTTGATGCCGTCTTCCCCTCCCCCTCCGCATGGAATGCAGCGGCTTCATATTTCGCATGAAGGAGCTGATCCATGACCGCCCATACCACCACCTCGCTGGCCGCTGACCAGTACCACATCGCCGACCTGTCCCTGGCCGGCTGGGGTCGCAAGGAACTGACGATTGCCGAGAGCGAGATGCCGGCCCTGATGGCCATTCGCAAGGAATACGCCGCCACGCAGCCTCTCAAGGGTGCGCGCATCACCGGCTCGCTGCACATGACCATCCAGACCGGGGTGCTGGTCGAAACCCTCCAAGCCCTGGGCGCCGAAGTGCGCTGGGCTTCTTGCAATATCTTCTCCACCCAAGACCATGCTGCAGCCGCCCTGGTGGCCAATGGCACGCCGGTGTTCGCCTACAAGGGCGAGACCCTGGAAGACTACTGGGACTACACGCACCGAATCTTTGAGTTCGGCGCCAAGGGCACGGCGGGCGAAGGCCCCAACATGATCCTGGACGACGGCGGCGACGCGACGCTGCTGATGCACCTGGGCCAAAAGGCCGAGAAGGACCTGTCGGTGCTGGACAAGCCGGGCAGTGAAGAAGAGCGCATCCTGTTCGCCGCCATCAAGGCCAAGATCGCCCAAGACCCGACCTGGTACACCCGCAAGAGCGCCGAGATCATCGGCGTGACCGAAGAAACCACCACCGGCGTGCTGCGCCTGAACGAAATGGCCGCCAAGGGCAGCCTGCTGTTCCGCGCCATCAACGTCAATGACTCGGTGACCAAGAGCAAGTTCGACAACCTCTACGGCTGCCGCGAATCGCTGGTGGACGCCATCAAGCGCGCCACCGATGTGATGGTGGCGGGCAAGATCGCCGTGGTGGCCGGCTACGGCGATGTGGGCAAAGGCTCGGCTCAAGCCCTGCGCGCCCTGTCGGCGCAAGTCTGGGTGACCGAGATCGACCCGATCTGCGCCCTGCAAGCCGCCATGGAAGGCTACCGCGTGGTGACCATGGAGTACGCCGCCGACAAGGCCGACATTTTTGTCAGCGCCACCGGCAACAAGAACGTGATCCGCTACGAGCACATGGCCGCGATGAAGAACAACGCCATCGTCTGCAACATCGGTCACTTCGACAACGAGATCGATGTGGCCTCGCTGGACAAATGCGAGTGGGACGAGATCAAGCCCCAGGTCGACCATGTCATCTTCCCCGATGGCAAGCGCATCATCCTGCTGGCCAAGGGCCGCCTGGTGAACCTGGGCTGCGGCACCGGCCACCCGAGCTATGTGATGTCGTCCAGCTTCGCCAACCAGACCATCGCCCAAATCGAGCTGTTCGCCCACAAGGACGCGTACGACATCGGCAAGGTCTATGTGCTGCCCAAGCACCTGGACGAGAAGGTGGCTCGCCTGCAGCTGACCACGCTGAATGCGCAGCTGAGTGAGTTGACGGCCGAACAAGCCGCCTACATTGGCGTGCCCAAGACTGGCCCCTTCAAGCCCAACACCTACCGCTATTGATCGGCAGGGGGCTACTGCGCGGCGCTCAGGTGTCGTTGGGCGGTGCTCGGAATCCTCACGTACCCAGAGTACGTTCCGGTTCCTGCGCTCCGTCCGCCTCGCCTGAGCACCGCTCGCTACGCCCTGCAAGACTGAGTTGCCTTTTACCTATGCGCGCTGATCAACTGTTAGTTTCCAAAGGCCTGGCGCCGACTCGATCGGCGGCGCAGCGGCTGATCACGGCCGGTGCGGCGCAGTGGCGGGGGCCCAAGGACTGGCAGGCGATCCGCAAGGCGGGTGAGGAGTTGCCGGAGCATTGCGAGCTGCGCGTCAGCGATGACGCGGAGCTGCGCTTTGTTTCGCGCGGCGGGCTCAAGCTGGAGGGCGCGCTGCAGCAGAGCGGCCTGGACGTGAGCGGCCTGACGGTGCTGGACATGGGCCAGAGCACCGGCGGCTTTACCGATTGCCTGCTGAAAGCGGGTGCGGCCAAGGTCGTGGGCGTGGACGTGGGCCACAGCCAGCTTCATGAACAGCTGCGCCAGC
>JAIXSD010000010.1 GCA_027484885.1 Rubrivivax sp. | reverse complement strand
CGCTCGCCGAGCCATCCAGGACCACTTCAAAGCTGAAGCAGGAGCCCGTGCCCGGCTGGCTTTCCACCTGCACCTGGCCGCCCATCAGGCTGACCAGGCGCTGCACGATGGTCAGGCCCAGGCCGGTGCCACCGTAGCGGCGCGTGATGCTGCCGTCGGCCTGGCTGAAGGGCTCGAAGATCTGCTGGATCTGGTCGCGCGTCATGCCGATGCCGGTGTCGTGCACGCTGAAGCGCAGGCGCAGCGGCGGCGGGCCTTCGCTCGGCGCGCTGCCGGCTTCGCCCGGCTCGGGCTCGATGCGTTCCACCTCGACCCGCACCTCGCCTTTCTCGGTGAACTTGAGGGCATTGCCGACCAGATTGACCAGCACCTGGCGCAGGCGCAGGGCGTCGCCGGTGGCATGCTGCGGCACGCCAGGCTGGACGCGTGCGTGCAGGTGCAAGCCTTTCTCGTGTGCTTGCAGCAGCAGCGGGTGCAGGGCCTCGCGCAGGCAATCGTGCAGGGAGAAATGCGCCTGCTCGATGACCACGCGGCCTGATTCGATCTTGGCCACGTCCAGCAGGTCATTGATGATGACCATCAGCCCCTTGGCCGAGCTGTGGGCCAGCTCGATGAACTTGCGTTGCTTGTCGCTGAGCTCGGTCTGCAGCACCAGCTCGGTCAGGCCCAGCACCCCGTTCATCGGTGTGCGGATCTCGTGGCTCATATTGGCCAGAAAACTGCTCTTGGCCTGGCTGGCCGCTTCGGCCGCCTCGCGGGCGGCTTCGAGCGCGGCCTGGCTGGCCTTGAGGTCGGCAATGTCGCGGGCATTGAGCAGCAGCACCTGCTCGCCGGTCACCGGGTCGCGCATGGGCCGGGCGTTGACGCCATGCCAGCAGCGGCCGCCGTCGGTCAGTAACTCCAGGTCTGCCTTGAAGCTGTGGCCGGCGCGCACCTGGTTGAAGACCTTGATGGCATCGCCGCTGTCGGCAAACAGGGCTTCGAAATCGCTGATGCGCCCGCGGCTGGTGGTGTTGCTGTTGGTGCCGGTGTTGGCCACAGCCGGGCGTTTGCCAAAGGCCAGGGCGGCCGCCGGATTGCGCATCAAGGTGCTGCCGTCCTGCAGGCTGAAGACGGCAATGCGCACGGTCGTGTGCTGCAGGGCCTCCACGCCGCGCAGCATGGCCTTGTCGCTGCTGTTGGCCAGGGAATCGGCCGCGAACAGCATGACCTGGCGGCGGTCCGGCGTGAGGATGCCGCGGGAGACCAGCATCACGGTGGCGGGCTGGCCCTTGGGGTAGAGCGTCCATTGCTCGCGCACGATCTTGCCCTGGGCATGGTCGGCGGCGGTGACGGCCAGGCGCTCGCGCACGGCCTCGCTGGTGTCCGAGAAGTCGCGCGAGAGGAACTCCTCGGCGCTGCTGGCGCGCCAGAAGCTCAAGGCGGCGGCATTGGCCCAGAGATTGCGCTGGCGTGCGGGGTCTAACTCCCACATTGGCACGTCAAGCCAGTCGTAATGGGACAGACAGGAAAAATCGAGCATGGAGGATCAGGGTGGGCCAATCGGCCGAGCGCGCAGGCCCTGCGGTGCCACCCCCGTGGCCATCCGGCAGGCTGCGCGTGGCGCTGCGCATTGTCGCCTGGGTGACGCGGGCTGCCGCCGCTTGCCGCACCGCTGTTGCGCAAAAGTTTTTTGGTCTGCCGGCAGGGCGCGCGCGGCCGCGGATTCAGTCCTCGACTGCAGCGCGGTAGGCATGCCAGCTGGCGTGGCCCAGCACCGGCCCCACCACCAGCAGGCCAGCAAATCCGGGCAGCAGGGCCAGCACCACCAGCACCGTGATCAGGGCGCCCCAGAACAGCATCACGCCGGTCTGCGTCAGCACCAGGCGCAAGCTGGTCAGGCCGGCGGTGACGGCATCGGTCGGGCGATCCAGCAGCATGGGGATGGAGATCACGCTGACGGCATAGATCAGGCCCGCGAAGAAGGCGCCGACGCCGAGGTAGGCGACGATGAAGCCCAGGTTCTCGGGGTTGAGCAGCTTGACCAGGGAGCCGCTGAGATCGGGCATGCCGTCAAAGCTGACGGCAAACACCACCAGGGCCGCGCGGCCCCAGATCATCTCCAGGATCAGCAGCACCGTGCCGAAGATGGCGATCTGCGACATGCGCTTGCGCCAGGCGGTAAGGCAGTCGAACAGGCGGGGCTGGTAGCCCTGCTGCAGGCGCCGGCTGACCTGGTAGAGCCCCAGGCAGAGAAACGGCCCCATCAGCAGAAAACCGGCCGACAAGGCCAGGGTGTAGATGGGAGCGTGCTCGTAGACGCCCAGCAGGCACCAGCCCATCAGCATGAAGCAGGCGCCGAAGAACAGGCCGATCAGCGGCGCGCGCCGGAAATCGGCCCAGCCGGCCACCAGCCAGCGCAAAGGGTCGCCAAAGCCCAGTGGGCGCAGGCGGATGGCAAAAGCGCTGTCGGCCGGGATCTCATCGACTGGCGGAGGCGGCGCAGCCGGCAGTTCGGTCGGAGGGGCGGAGCTGGAGGGCAGTTCGGCGGGCGTCATGGCCGCAGCTTAGG
>JAIXSD010000607.1 GCA_027484885.1 Rubrivivax sp. | reverse complement strand
GCTGTACTCGTAGTGGTCCGAGTAGGAACGCTGGCGGGTGCCGTGGCGCGACACGCTCTGGTTTGCGCGGCGGTCGGAGACCGTTTCGAAACGGCGGTTTTCGTACGAATTAACTACATACGGCTGCGACATGGCAAGCTCCTTGTAAAATTAAACGACAAACAGCACGACACCGGGTTCTGGGGCCTTCCAGCTTACTGGAAGGTATAGCTGAACTCCGCGTCCTTTACGTCGACGCTCACGCCGGCAATCACATCGCTTTCGATCATCCGCGTCAAGAACTCGCGGCTGATATCCGGCAACATCGTATTGGTCAGAATCGCATCAATCATCCGCCCACCCGATTCCGACTCGGTGCAACGCGAAACCACCAGCTTCACCACCTCGTCTGAATACTCAAACGGAATCTTGTACCGCGCCTCGACCCGCTTTTTGATGCGGTTCAGCTGCAGGCGAACGATCTGGCCGAGCATTTCGTCGGACAGCGGGTAATAGGGAATCGCCACCAAACGCCCCAACAAAGCCGGCGGGAAGATCTTCAGCAGCGGCTCGCGCAAAGCCTTGGCCATACCCTCCGGGTCAGGCATCAGATCCGGGTCTTTGCACAGGCCGGCGATCAGGTCGGTGCCGGCGTTGGTGGTCAGCAGGATCAGGGTGTTCTTGAAGTCGATGAAGCGCCCTTCGCCGTCTTCCATAAAGCCTTTATCGAAGACCTGGAAGAACATCTCATGCACGTCGGGGTGGGCTTTTTCCACCTCGTCGAGCAGCACCACGCTGTAGGGTTTGCGGCGCACGGCTTCGGTCAGCACGCCGCCTTCGCCGTAGCCCACGTATCCCGGAGGCGCGCCCTTGAGCGTGCTGACGGTGTGGGCTTCCTGGTACTCGCTCATATTGATGGTGATGAGGTTTTGCTCACCGCCGTAGAGCGCTTCGGCCAGGGCTAGGGCTGTTTCGGTCTTGCCCACGCCGGAGGTGCCGGCCAGCATGAAGACGCCAATCGGCTTGCTCGGGTTGTCCAGGCCGGCGCGGCTGGTCTGGATGCGCTTGGCGATCATCTCCATCGCATGGTCCTGGCCGATCACGCGCTGGCCCAGGTGCTCGGCCACCTTGAGAATCGTCTCGATCTCGTTGCGGGCCATGCGGCCGACCGGGATGCCGGTCCAGTCGCCCACCACCGCAGCCACGGCCTGGTAGTCCACCGTGGGCAGGATCAGCGGGGTTTCGCCTTGCAGCGCGGCCAGCTTTTCCTGCACGGCGTTCAGCTGAGTCAGCAGGGATTGGCGCTCGGCTTCACGGTCGCTGTCGGTCAGGCCTTCGGCTGCAGCTTCTGCGGCAGCGTCGGCCTCCAGCTTGCTGCCCGTGCCCTCGACCGGGCGGATGCCGGCGCGCAGCTTGGCGCGCAGGTCCAGCAGCTGGTCGACCAAGGCTTTTTCTTCGCCCCACCGCAGGTCCAGCGCGGCCAGGCGGGCGCGCTCTTCGGCCAGGGCCAGCGACGCTTCTTCCTCGCGCTTGCCGATGGCGATGCCGATGGCCTTCTCGCGGGCGATGATGCCCAGTTCCACCTCCAACGCTTCGATGCGCTTGCGGCTGTCGTCCACCTCAGCCGGCGTGGCATGCAGGCTCACGGCCACGCGGGCGCAGGCGGTGTCGAGCAGGCTGACGCTCTTGTCGGGCAGCTGGCGAGCCGGGATGTAGCGGTGGCTGAGCTTGACGGCGGCTTCCAGCGCCTCGTCCAGGATCTGCACCTGGTGGTGTTTTTCCATGGTGCTGGCCACGCCGCGCATCATCAGGATGGCTTTGGGCTCATCGGGCTCGTCCACCTGCACGGTCTGGAAGCGGCGGGTCAGGGCCGGGTCTTTCTCGATGTGCTTTTTGTATTCGGCAAAGGTGGTGGCACCGATGGTGCGCAGGGTGCCGCGGGCCAGAGCCGGCTTCAGCAGATTGGCCGCATCACCCGTGCCGGCCGCGCCGCCGGCGCCGACCAGGGTGTGGGTTTCGTCAATGAACAGGATGATGGGTTTGGGGCTTGCCTGGACCTCGTCGATGACCGAGCGTAGGCGCTGCTCGAACTCACCCTTCATGCTGGCGCCAGCCTGCAGCAGGCCCACGTCGAGCGCGCGCAGTTCCACCTCCTTGAGGCTGGGCGGCACGTCGCCGCGGGCAATGCGCTGGGCAAAGCCTTCCACCACCGCGGTCTTGCCCACGCCGGCCTCGCCGACCAGGATGGGGTTGTTCTGGCGGCGGCGCATGAGGATGTCCACCACTTGGCGGATCTCGTCGTCACGGCCAACGATGGGGTCCATCTTGCCGTTGCGCGCTTGCTCGGTCAGGTCAACGGTGAATTTCTTCAAGGCTTCTTGCTTGCCCATGGCCGCCGGGGCCATGGCACCGCTCTCTTCGCCCGGGCTGCTGCCCGCGGCGGAGGAGCCATCGGTGGCGCCCTGCCCTTCTTCGGGCGAGCCGGCCAGCACCTGGGCCAGGCGGTCGCTGAGGTCCTCGACCTTGAGCTTCTCGAACTGGCGACTGATGGCGATCAGCGCATTGCGCAGGGTCTTGGTCTTGAGCATGCCCACCAGCACATAGCCGGTGCGCACGGTGTTGTCGCCGTACAGCAGCGTGCCGTAGACCCAGCCGCGCTCGATGGAATCGGCGATGTTCTCGGCAATGTCCGAGATGCTGGTGGCGCCACGCGGCAGGCGGTCGAGCGC
>JAIXSD010000596.1 GCA_027484885.1 Rubrivivax sp. | reverse complement strand
GCCGCCTTCGAAGCCGCCATCCAGCACGGCATCGCCACCGTCATCAGCCAGGCCCAGGGCTTCATCAGCGCCCAAGTTCAGCGCGGCATCGAGTCGCCGGAGCGCTACTTGCTGCAGATTCAATGGGCCACGCTGGAAGACCACACCGTGCATTTCCGTGGCGGCCCGCTATTCCCCGCCTGGCGCGCCATCGTCGGGCCTTTCTTTGCCGAGCCGCCCAAGGTCGAGCACTTCAACGCCCTCTGAGGCGCGCCCGCGGTCGCGGGGAATATTCACCGCCTCAGGCTGCGCCGGCCCAAGAACAAAAAAGCCGCTGACCCCCAACAGGGGCAGCGGCTTTTTGTTTCATTCTTTCATCAGTCGCGACAAGCGCCGGGCGGCGCTCATCGCTCAGACGGCAAGAATTACTTCTTGGCCTTCTTGGCAGCCGGCTTGGCAGCAGCCTTGGCCGGAGCAGCCGCAGTCTTGGCCGCCTTGCGAGCAGCAGCCTTGGGGTCCACAGCAGCCTTGAAGCCAGCGCCCGGGGTGAACTTGGGCAGCTTGGCCGCGGCGATCTTGATCTTGTCGCCGGTGCTGGGGTTCACGCCGGTGCGGGCTGCGCGGGCGTGTTGCTTGAAGGAACCGAAGCCGGGGATGGACACAGCGCCACCCTTCTTGACGGTGGAAACCACGGCGTCCAGCAGGGTTTCCAGGATGCGGCCGGCTTCGGCCTTGGTCAGTTCGTGCTTGCTGGCCAGGTGTTCGATCAGTTCGGTTTTGTTCATTCCAGAATCTCGTCTCAGGTGATAGCCCGACCATCTCGGGCGCTGCTATTTTCTACGAATCCGCGACAAGCCCCATCACTACTTGCAAAAAGCTGGTGCGCAAGGTTCAATCAAAGCGCCAATCGCACGCGCAGGCCCTGTTTTTCCGCCACCGCAGGCAAGCCACGGGCAGGCAAACACCGCTGATCCTCGGCGTTTGCACCCCAAAGTTTGAGCTGTGGCCCGTCAGGCTCTCTTGGTTTTCCGCCGCCCGTTTTCATGCCGTCAAAACACGCGACGAACCGCCCCCCGCTCGCTGGGAGCACGCCCAGCCCGGCCGCACCGCCTCCGGCCACGGCCCCTGGCCTTGACAGCAGCAGCCTGCTCGCCGCCCTGCCGCAACAGCTCTGGGTGCTCGATGCCCATCTGCAGCCGGTGCTGGCCTCGCCCCTGCTGCAGGAGTTTCTGGGCCTCAATCTGCGCGAGCTGCAGACCCTGGGCTGGCGCCACATCATCCATCCGCTGGACCGGCTGGAATTCGATCTGCGCTGGCAGCAGGCCCTGCTCAGCGGGCATTTCGAGATGGACTACCGCCTGCGCGCCGCCGATGGCCGCTACCGCTGGCACCTGGGCTTGGGTCAGGTCTTGCCCGCCCAGGGTGACGGGCCGCGCCGAATTCTGGGCACCCACACCGACATCAGCGAACGCAAGGAATCCGAAGCCCGCTTGCGCGAGGCCGACGAGCTCTGGAAGCTGGCCCTGGAAAGCGTGGGCGACGGCGTCTGGGACTGGTATGTGCAGGACGAGGTGGAAATTTACTCGCCGCGCATCCTGCAGATGTACGGCTTCTCGGAGACCGAGATCAAGCCCAGCCCGGCCGAACTTGATGCCCGCACCCACCCCGATGACCGGCAGCAGATGGAGCTGGACCGTGCCGCTCATTTTGCGGGTCAGGTGCCGATCTACAGCAACGAGCACCGGGTGCTCTGCAAGGACGGCAGCTGGAAATGGATCCACAGCCGCGGCATGGTGATCAGCCGCGATGCCCAGGGCCGGCCGCTGCGCATGGTCGGCACCCACACCGACATCACCCAGCGCAAGCAGACCGAAGCCCTGATCTGGCACCAGGCCCATTTCGATGCGCTCACCGGCCTGCCCAACCGCCGCACTCTGCGTGACCGCCTGGAGCAACTCCTGAGCACCGCGCGCAGCGAAGGCGGCCGCCTGGCCCTGCTCTTCATCGACCTGGACCACTTCAAGGAAGTCAACGACACGCTCGGGCACGATATGGGCGACGCCCTGCTGCTGCAGGCGGCCGAGCGCATTCGCGCCTGCGTGCGCACGCAGGAGACCGTGGCCCGCATGGGCGGCGACGAGTTCACCGTCGTGCTGTCCGGCCTGAACAGCGCGCAAGAGGCGGAGCAGGTGGCGCAGAAAATCATCCAGGCCATGGCCAGCGCCTTCCATCTGCAAGACGAGCGGGTGTTTGTCTCGGCCAGCATCGGCATCAGCCTCTTCCCTGATGACGGGCAGCTGATCGAAGAGCTGTTCAAGCATGCCGATCAGGCGCTCTACGTGGCCAAGGGCGCCGGGCGCAACCGCCTCGGCCATTTCACGCCCGACCTGCAGCAGGCCGCGCTTTTGCGCATGCGCCTGGGCAATGAGCTGCGCGAGGCCCTGCCCAAGGCCCAGCTGAGCCTGGAGTACCAAGCCATCGTGGCCATGCCCACGCGCGAGATCTGCAAGGCCGAAGCCCTGTTGCGCTGGACCCACCCGAGCCGCGGCCGCATCGGCCCTGATGTCTTCATCCCACTGGCCGAGAGCAGCGGCTTGATCATCGAGATCGGCGAATGGGTGTTCCAGCAGGCCGCGCGCCAGGTGCGCGACTGGCGCCAGCGCTACCTGCCCACGCTGCAAATCAGCATCAACAAAAGCCCCATCCAGTTCCGCAGCCACCAGAACCCCGACGAGCACGACCATTGGGTCGAGACGGTACAAAGCCTGGACCTGGGCGAACAAGCCCTGGCCATCGAGATCACCGAAGGCCTGCTGCTGGAGGGCGACAGCGAAGTCACGCGCCAGCTGGAAACCCTGCGTCGCGGCGGATTTCTGGTCTCGCTCGATGACTTTGGCACCGGCTTCTCCTCGCTGTCCTATCTGCACAAATACGCCATCGACCTGCTCAAGATCGACCAGCGCTTTGTGCGCAATCTGCGCCCCGGCACCAAGGATCTGGCGCTGTGCAAAGCCATCATCACCATGGCCCATGAGCTGGGCTTGCAGGTGGTGGCCGAAGGGGTGGAGACGCAGGAACAGTACGAACTGCTGCGCAGCGCCGGCTGCGACTACGGTCAGGGCTATCTCTTCGCCCGCCCCTTGCCGGTCGAGGCTTTCGAGCAGCTGCTGGCCAAAGGCAAGGCCTGACCCCGGCCTCGTTGGGGCCACGGCGATCGAACGCAGAAATGACAAAAGGCCCGCACTTTCGTGCTGGCCTTTATCAAGTTGGTGCCCAGGAGAGGCGCTCGGTCACGTACCGCGTACCCCGGCGCCGCATGCATGCGGCGCCCTTCTCGTCCTCACGCACCGTCCGCAGGGACGGTGCTTCCTGGGGGAACAGAATGACAAAAGGGTCAACACTTGCGTGTTGACCCTTCTTCAATTTGGTGCCCAGGAGAGGACTCGAACCTCCACGGAGTTACCCGCTAGTACCTGAAACTAGTGCGTCTACCAATTCCGCCACCTGGGCTTTTTTCTTCTCTGCCGAAGCAGCGAAGACCGCTACTGTAGCATGGTTTGTTTTACGTGCAAGCGTTTTCTCAAAAAAACTTTTCAGCAGGCCTCATCCAGCACACGCTTGAGCGCCACATGAACCCGCTGAGCATCGGCCGCTTCGCTGCGCCAGTTGCTGAAGGCCGCGCGCACGGCCCAGCGGCCTTGGTAATGGGTCGGCGTGAGGAAGGCCTCGCCGCTGTCGCGCACGCGCTCCAGCAGGGCTTGCACATGCGCCGCATCGTCGTGGCCTTGAACCGCAAAGCAGACAATGTTCAGCCGCACCGGCGACAAGAGCTCGAAGTGCGGCGCGTCGGCCTGCAGCAAATCGCCCAGCAGGCGGGCGCCGTCGATATTGCGACGGACGATCTCGGCGTGGCCCTCGCGCCCGTAGGCCTGAACGCTGAACCAGGCCGGCAGCGCACGCCAGCGGCGCGAGTTCTCGGGCGTGAGGTGCACAAAATCGGGCCGCTCACCGATGGGCCCGAGGTAGGCCGCCGCATTCTGAAACACGCGCAACTGCAGATCGCGGTGGCGGGTGAACTGCAGCGCGCTGTCGTAAGGCACGTTCAACCATTTGTGGCAGTCGATGCAGACCGAATCGGCCCCATCCAGGCCCGCCACCTGGGCCGCCACGCGCTCGTCCAAGGCCGCAAATGCACCAAAAGCGGCATCGACATG